>CALLXZ010000104.1 GCA_937875605.1 uncultured Moheibacter sp. | reverse complement strand
CGGACTCAAAACCTAAATTGACTAATTGTTCTGTAATTCCGGTTGCCGCTTTTTCACCCATTCTTCCTCCACCAAATTGTTTTTCTCCGATGTGAATAAGGCCGTTTAAAAAAGTTCCATTCGTAAGAATTACTGCTTTCGAGCGGATGGTTACCCCCATTCCTGTTTTTACACCTACGACCTTTTCATTTTCAATTAAAAGCCCATTCACCATATCTTGAAAAAAGTCAACATTTGGATTTTCTTCGAGTGCTAAACGCCATTCTTCTGCAAAACGCATTCTGTCAGATTGTGCACGCGGACTCCACATGGCAGGACCTTTTGAAAGATTTAACATCTTAAATTGAATCATCGTTTTGTCGGTTATGATGCCTGACATACCACCTAATGCGTCTATTTCACGCACAATTTGTCCTTTTGCAATTCCACCCATCGCCGGGTTGCAGGACATTTGAGCGATCGATTGTAAGTTCATGGTAACTAATAAAACCTTTGAACCCATATTTGCGGCAGACGCGGTGGCTTCTGCTCCGGCATGACCCCCACCAACCACGATTATATCGTATTCGTTTAGAAACATTTACGTATTGTTTATTTGTTTTGTTCCACGTGGAACATTTAATTTAATTCATTAAAAAAGGATAGAAATTTATCTTCCGCTTTTCGCATTTCTTCTTCTTCTTCCGAACTTTTATCCTTTAATCCTGTAAAATGAAGAATTCCATGTGCCATAACTCGGGCTAATTCTCTGTCAAAACTGACATGGTTTTCCATCGCATTTTCTTTTATTCTATCAATACTGATGTAGATATCTCCCGAGAGATTTTCATCTTCCGAATATTGAAACCCGATGACGTCTGTGTAATAATCATGTTGTAAATATTCAATGTTGATTTGTAATAAATATTCGTCATCACAGAATATATAATTGATCTCATTGGTTTGAAATCCTTCTTTATTCAAAGATGATTCCAGCCAATTTTTCCAGATGGATTCCTCTTTGATTTTGAAATTGGTTTCGTAGAAAAAGAAAATCATTTTGCAAAGTTAAAACCAAAATCCGAGAGAAACATTGAAAAGCCCTGATTTTGTGTAAGGTGAATATGTCCATAGCCCGATGATAGGACCCAATGGGCTATCATATCCATATCCTAAACCGTAACCTACGTATTTATAGTTTAGGAGATTGAGATCATTGAAGTTATTTTCAACGTTTGCAACGTTTAAAAATCCGGACACATAATGATTTCTGAGAAATTTTGCCTGTAATTTTGAGCCTAAAACCATCAAGTTATCTCCTGAAGCCGAAAGAAATGGAAGGCCGTAAAATCGAGAATAATTCATGAATTTTTGTTCCATATAACCACCTAAAATGAATTTTTGAGAAGGAGGCGGAAAATTGCTCAAATAGGTTCCGAATTCCCCAAAACCTTTTATGGAAAGCCAACGATTTAAAGATTTGTTTCCTTCCAAATTGACTGAAATCATAGAGGTTTCATTAAATTCAGATGAATTTGAACTGAATAAATATTTAAAAACACCATTGAATTTCAGCCCGTTACGTGGGAAATTAGGATTATCTAAATTATCGGCTCTTACATATCCGTATGCGCTTAAAAAATAGCTGTTTTCTATTCTGCTGTTGGGGTCGGAAGATGGAAGATTATTGGTTTTAATGTCCAAATAAGTATGCTCAACCCCTCCTCCTAAAGCATATTTTTCAAATAAAGTGGATTGAATGTATACTTGATTTATAAATTCATTGAATTGATAATCAACAGAAACATCATCATAGAATTCTGAGAAATTTTGAACTTGTACATCTGCATCAAATTGTTTAAAACCAGAATACACGCCAAAGCTCGGATAAATGCCATTGTCAATATAATAATTGAATTCGTAACGTGGAAAATCCCCTAAAACTATGTCTGCGGAAAGCACAGAGTTTGTAAACAAAACGTGTTTACTGGTGAAATTGACCAAAAGCCCTGTCTTAAAAAGATCATCATAATGCAAACCAAATTTCAATGATTGTTTGGTGGGTTTTTCACGAATGAAAATTGAGAGCGTCTGATGTCCTTTTTCATTTTTCTTAATTCTATAATAAACCTTACTAAAATTACCTGATGAATAAAGTGATTTGATGCCGTCACGTATGTTTGTATAACTCACTAAATGCGGAGGATTTATTCCTAATTTTCCTTTTACATAGGAACGATTATAAGTTTTTAAACCATTGATTTCCAAATCAGTAATTAATACATACTCACTACCTTCAATCGGGTGGTGATCTATAGGAAGATTTCCCTGAAGTTGCGCAATTTCCTGAAGTTGGGAAAACACTTTTTCAGCAGCGTCTGTCCCGGCATTTATAATTTGAGTTTTATTGTCAAAACTAGTAACCGAAAATCCCTTTAACTCCGGTTTGATGCTTAAATCAACCAATTCGCTTTGCTGTAGCGACTTTTCAGAAATCCCATAGGAAATGATCTGTTCGATAACTTTTGTAGCAGAGGTCAATTGATCTCCGTCTAAAAGACCTTCCTGTAAATCAACACCAATGATGATGTCAGCACCCATGTCCAAAACCTCTTGAACCGGATAATTATTCCGAACA
The DNA here is from genome assembly GCA_937875605.1 of uncultured Moheibacter sp. Lineage (GTDB taxonomy): Bacteria > Bacteroidota > Bacteroidia > Flavobacteriales > Weeksellaceae > Moheibacter. The sequence goes on along the minus strand of CALLXZ010000104.1, from coordinate 783 downwards.
CCGCCATCTATGTACATTTCGCCGTCTATGTAAACGGGCTCTAAAAGCGTTGGATAAGCACCACTTGCCATGACAACTTGTGGTAAAAACCCTTCCCGGAAAACAACTGATTCGCCATTGCTCAATTTGGTAGCAACACATACAAATGGAATGGGTAATTCGTTGAATTTGGTTACATCATGGACGTGACGGAAAAGATAGGTTAATTCGTCTGCCGTTCCTTGTCCGCTCGAAATCGCATTTGGAAATCCCAGTCTGAAATTATCAAAAGGCAATTCCAAAATGTATTTTTCCCGATACGATTTATCAAAAAAAGGTAATTCTCGTCTGGATTTCTCATTCAAAATCATTTGGTTTAAATCCAATCGATACATGATTTCTTCCAATTCATCTGCCGAATAACCGGAAGCATACAACCCTCCTACAATCGCACCAATACTGGTTCCACCGATGTAATCAATTTTAATTCCAGCTTCTTCTATCACTTTTAATGCGCCGATATGCGCATATCCTTTTGCCCCTCCTCCACTCAAAACTACACCCACTTTTGGTCGTTGATGCTTTTGGGCAGAAAGAAGTCCAAATGATAAACTTATGAAAATGAGAAAGCAGAAACGCATAAATCCTTATAATTCAACAAATGTACACAATAGAATTCTTCCCATGTAGCAAAAATCACCCCACAAATTGAGCGAATTATGTTAATTTTGCGGAAAAGGTTGATTATAAAATTATCCTTAACAAATTCATCAAACAATTCAAGATTATCTTTGTGTGGTGCAT
>CALLXZ010000103.1 GCA_937875605.1 uncultured Moheibacter sp. | reverse complement strand
CCCTTTTCGTCGGAAAGTTTTACCACATTTGTCCATGGAATATCGGGCTCGGCAATGGAAATAAGTTTCAGAACGATGTTCATCGGTTTTAGTCCGACATCGTTTGTGAGATTGGTTCCGATCCCGAAAGAAACACCTATTTTTCCTTTTGTCGCTTCGGCAATTATTTTGACTTTATCCAAATTCAATCCATCCGAAAAAATGATGGTTTTATGCATTGGATCAATTCCTAATTTTTTATAATGATCAATTGTTTTTTCGGCAAATTCTATCGGATCTCCACTATCGTGTCGTACACCATCGAAGAGTTTTGCTAATTTTTTATTGAACTGCGTAAAAAAAACATCGGTCGTATAAGTATCGGTCAATGCAATCCCCAAATCGCCATGGTAAACATTTACCCAACGATCCAAACTCACACCGTTTGCCACTTTAAAACCAAATCGCGCTCCGTGGTACATAAACCATTCGTGCGCATGCGTCCCGATAGGTTTTACACCTGTTTCCATCGCAAAATGAACATTGCTCGTCCCTACATAACTACTTCCACCAAAATCTTTTAAAGCTTTCACTACCAATTGATGAACGGCATAAGAATGCCTTCTTCTCGTCCCGAATTCGGCTACTTTCACTCCTAATTCCTGATAAGATTCTGCTTTTTTCCGGATCGTTTCAACAACTTTTTGATCCGAATCACGCTGTTGATTTGTTAATTCATAGTACAATTCGCTGATCAACGATAAAATGGGGACTTCCCAAAGAATCGTCCGGTACCAATAACCCTGAATTTTCACGGAAATATCGCTTCCGTTTTGTTCTATCTCCACTTCTGATGGATCATAGCGATAACCTTGTAGGAAATCCAGATAAGCAGAATTCAGATACGGACACATTATTTTCAGATAGGATTTTTCTTCTCGTGTCAAAGCCAAATGAGACATTTCCTGAATTCGTTTTTGGAGAACTTCTGCAAATCCTTCCGGGAATTCATGCTTTCCACGATTGATAAATTCATATTTGGCTTGGGTATCGGGATATAATTTCACAGCAGCATATTGCATCGTGAATTTATAAAAATCGTTGTCTAATAAGGATTTATAGCTCATTTTGAAATTTGAAATTCGTTTTGCGAAGTTCGAAATCCAAACTTAAGTAAAAATCAGGAATCAAATAAAAATTCTATTATAAACTTCGTACTTTAAAAATCAAAATCAGAGAAAACAAAAAAACCCGAGAACTTTCGCTCTCGGGTTAAAATCAACCTTAATTATGAAAATTATATTATTTATCAATAGAACCTACAACTCGTTGCATGAAATGATTAGCAGCATCTCGTTCGCTCATTCCGCCATCGATTAAAGATT
>CALLXZ010000102.1 GCA_937875605.1 uncultured Moheibacter sp. | reverse complement strand
GAAACTTAGTGGTTGCGTTCATGCCTTGGAAAGGATACAACTTTGAGGATGCGATTGTAATCAACGAAAAAGTAGTTCGTGAAGACTGGTTTACTTCGATTCACATTGACGAATATTCATTAGACGTTCGTGATACGAAATTAGGAATGGAGGAATTAACTCCGGACATTCCAAACGTTTCGGAAGAAGCAACCAAAGATTTGGACGAAAACGGTATGATCCGTATCGGTGCTGAAGTGAAGCCTGGCGATATTTTGATTGGAAAAATTACTCCAAAAGGAGAATCAGATCCAACGCCGGAAGAGAAATTATTACGTGCCATTTTTGGTGACAAAGCAGGAGACGTAAAAGATGCTTCATTGAAAGCTTCTCCGTCTTTGAGAGGAGTTGTAATTGATAAAAAATTATTCTCAAGAAGTATCAAAGATAAACGAAGAAGATCTCAGGATAAAGCCATTATCGATAGTATCGAAGGGGAATTCCAAAAGAAATTCGACGAATTACGTGATAAATTATTAGACAAATTATTTGTTCTTTTAGATGGGAAAACTTCACAAGGTGTATTCAATGACCTGAACGAAGAGGTGATCAAAAAAGGAACAAAATATTCTAAAAAAGCGCTTTCTTCTGTTGAAGATTATTTGAACTTGACAGGTGTGGAAAGTGTTTGGGTCGTGGACGAAGATAAAAATGATCAGGTTAAAGAATTGCTTCACAATTACAAAATCAAATACAATGATTTGATGGGAGCTCTAAACCGTGAGCGTTTTACAATTTCTGTCGGAGACGAACTTCCTGCCGGTATCGTGAAATTGGCCAAAATCTACATCGCTAAAAAACGTAAGTTGAAAGTAGGTGATAAGATGGCGGGTCGTCACGGTAACAAAGGGATTGTTTCTAGAATCGTTCGTGATGAAGATATGCCTTTCTTGGAAGATGGAACTCCTGTTGACATCGTATTGAACCCACTTGGGGTACCTTCCCGTATGAATATCGGTCAGATTTATGAAACCGTTTTAGGATGGGCAGGACTTAAATTAGGACGAACTTTTGCTACGCCAATTTTTGACGGAGCGCACATCGACCAAATCAACGATTTGACAGACCAAGCAGGATTACCTCGTTTCGGAACAACTTATCTTTATGATGGTGGAACCGGAGAACGTTTTGCTCAAAAAGCAACCGTTGGGGTGATTTATATGTTAAAATTAGGTCACATGGTAGATGATAAAATGCACTCAAGATCCATCGGTCCATACTCATTGATTACACAACAACCGCTTGGAGGTAAAGCTCAGTTCGGAGGTCAGCGTTTCGGAGAGATGGAGGTTTGGGCACTGGAGGCATTTGGAGCGTCCAACATCTTACGTGAAATTCTTACCGTGAAGTCAGATGACGTCATCGGTAGAGCGAAAACGTATGAATCGATTGTGAAAGGAGAACCAATGCCGGAACCAGGTATTCCGGAATCGTTCAATGTATTGTTGCACGAATTACAGGGTCTTGGATTAGACATAACATTAGAAGAATAATCTAATAAGTTGAAAGCAGAAGGTTCAAAGTTTAAAATTGATTAAACCTAAAACCTGAAACTTAAAACTTGAAACAAAATTTAGAATATGTCAACAAAAAATAAAACAAGTAAATTTTCAAAAATCCGTATCGGGTTAGCATCTCCTGAGTCCATTCTTTCGGAATCAAGAGGAGAGGTTCTAAAGCCTGAAACGATTAACTATAGAACGCACAAACCGGAGCGTGATGGTTTGTTTTGCGAACGAATCTTCGGTCCTGTAAAAGATTACGAATGTGCGTGTGGAAAATACAAACGAATCCGATACAAAGGAATCGTTTGTGACCGTTGTGGTGTGGAAGTTACAGAGAAAAAGGTGCGTCGCGAGCGAATCGGACACATCAACTTGGTAGTTCCGGTTGCTCACATCTGGTATTTCCGTTCTTTGCCTAATAAAATCGGATACGTTTTAGGGATGCCATCTAAGAAATTGGATATGGTGATTTACTACGAACGTTACGTCGTTATCCAACCCGGATTAGCAAAAGCACCGGAAGGGGGCGAATTGGAAAGACTAGACTTCTTAACAGAAGAAGAATATTTGGATATTTTAGATCAACTTCCAGCAAATAACCAATATTTGGA
>CALLXZ010000101.1 GCA_937875605.1 uncultured Moheibacter sp. | reverse complement strand
GGATTTAACATCAAATCGTCCATAATAAAAACCTTGAATTCCGTCAGCTATTTCCGTAATTTTTTGGGTCAATTCTTCCGAAATCAAATTCGAAGCATCAAAGAAACGCGTTCCCCGATTATGATTCCCAATAGGTTCCAATAAAATTTCAGTTCCTTTTGGATGAATTATTTCCCATTGCTCTTTGAATTTTTCATTCAGGTAATTCATTCTGGAAACGGCTCTTGGATTATTTTCAACGAATTCTCTTAAAGTCGAATTTCCATCGGCTTGATAAACCAAAAATTCCTTTCCGGTGATTGAGAGGATTTTACCTTTCTTTCCGTTTGGGAATTTTGCATAGAAAATTCCAAATTCCAGAGGTAAATCGATGAATTCTTGAATGATTAAGTTTTCAGTAAGCGGATAGTTACCCCAATCATAATTGTTTTTTATAACTTCCACATTTACGCCTCTTTCTCCGTGGTCAGGTTTGACGACAAAAGGGAATTTAAACGGAATTTCATTTTCATTTTTCGTGAAAAGGATGTTTGTTTTCGGTTTAAATTCATCCGGAATTTGTTGGAGAATTTTATATTTGGAATAATCTAGAAATCCACCAAATTCTATTCCCGGATTGACTTTGCAGAAATAGCTAAACGATTTAGATTGAATGGATTTCCAAATCCAATAAGGAACAAAAGGAGCATAGAATAACCAAAAAGGCCAATATTCGTATTGCAAAAATTTTGGTTTCATCTTAATCAAAATTCGCAGAATCTACTTCAAATTCAGGCGGAGGTGGAGGTGTCGTGATTCGGCTATGGAAATTAATTTTCTTAGATGACTTTTTTAATTCATTTGTTTTAGGAATAATTCTCAAGGTTTTATGGACCAAACTGTCCATGTTTTTGGGTGCTTTATCCAATTCGTGCAACGTGAAAAAATATTCTTCTTTATTTTTTTTAAGATAAAGCCGGTATTCAATTCCTCTCGGGATTTCAGATACCGCAAACGAACTATCCGACTTTT
>CALLXZ010000100.1 GCA_937875605.1 uncultured Moheibacter sp. | reverse complement strand
ACGATGTCTTTTCCTCGATAAAAAATTTCGCCCGCCGTTGGTTTTTCTAACAATAAAACCGTTCGGCTAAGCGTCGTTTTTCCGCTTCCCGATTCTCCCACCAAACCCAATGTTTCACCCGGATAAACTTTGAAACTCACATCGTCGACTGCTTTGACCGACACTTTTTCTTTTCCAAATAGTGACGGTTTCGAATAAAAATATTTTGACAGATTTTTTACTTCTAAAATAGGAGTTTGCGCATAAATTTCCTGATGAGATTTGTTTCGCTCTTCTTTTGTATAAACGATTGATTGGTGATTCTCATTTTTGATATAATCGGAAATCGTCGGCAATTCTTTGTAACGCACATCCAAACGAGGACGACAAGCAATCAATCCTTTGGTATAATTTTGTTTTGGATTTTGAAAAATAGCTTGAACATTTCCTTTTTCCACGATTTCGCCTTTGTACATCACCACGACTTCATCACAAATCTCAGCAATTACACCCAAATCATGCGAAATGAAAATACAACTTAAATCAATTTCCTTTTGTAATTTTTTAATTAAATCCAAAATCGTTCGCTGAACCGTCACATCAAGTGCCGTTGTCGGTTCGTCGGCGATCAGAATTTTGGGATTGCAACTAATTGCCATCGCAATCATCACACGTTGACGCTGTCCACCGGAAAGTTCATGTGGATAAGCTTTGTAAATTCGTTCCGGATTTGGCAATAAAACTTTTTCAAATAATTCAATCACCCGTTTTTTTGCCTGATTTTTTTCCAATTTCAAATGCAAACGAATTGCTTCCTCTACCTGTTCTCCACAACGGATGCTGGGATTCAGAGAAGTCATCGGTTCCTGAAAAATCATTCCGATTTTATTTCCTCGAAATTTTCGTTTTTCTTCCGAATTTAATTTCAATAAATCAATCGTTTCAGATTCCGTTTCAAACAAAATTTTACTATCCGAAGAAAGGTTTGCATTTTTTGGCAATAAACCCATCACGGCCAGTGAAGTGATCGATTTGCCAGAACCGGATTCGCCCACTACACCTATAGTTTTTCCTTTTGGAACCGAAAATGAAACATTTTTTAGGATTTCATTTTCTCCAAAAGAAAGCGATAGATTTTGGATGTCAAGAACATTAGAATTCAAAACAAATTATTTTATGCAAATTAAAACAAAATTTACCTATTTGTAAATCAGGGAAAAAATTCTATTTTTGCTTGAAAGGTTTTGACAAATTCCAAGTCTTCGTATTTGGAGTCAAAAGTGAATTTCAGTTCACAAGATTTGAAAAAAAATCAAAAAGAATCTTGCCTTGTAAATTATACTAAATGGACGCAGACCCGTTACTATCCTTTATTTTCGCTGCCGGAGTTCCCGGTGGTGGTCTTATTTCACATGATGTTTCTGTATGGAAACTGATCCTCACAATTTTTTTAGTATTCCTCAACGGCTTTTTTGTAGCTGCGGAATTTGCAATCGTTAAAGTGCGCACTTCGCAGATTGATGTGCGAACGGACTTAAGTCCGGCAATTGCCAAAATGGCAAAAAAAATTGTCAGTAATTTAGATTCTTATTTAGCCGCAACGCAGTTAGGAATAACATTAGCTTCACTAGGTTTAGGTTTTGTTGGAGAAGGAGCCATTGCGCCTCTTGTCGTAAAAACTTTTGATGCTTTAGGTCTTACAGGACCGGAATGGGTTTCTATCGCTAATAACAGTGCGATTTGGATTGCATTTGCGGTAATTACCGTTTTACACATTGTATTTGGTGAATTGGCGCCAAAGTCTTTGGCAATCCAATTTCCGGCAAAAACTACATTTACGATTGCATGGCCTTTGAGAGTGTTTTATTTTGTGTTCAAACCGGTAATTTGGATGATGAACGGTTTGGCGAATTTTATTCTGAGAATGTTTGGAATTCGAGCCATTCACGGTTCTGAAATTCATTCGGAAGAAGAATTGAAAATGATCATTTCGGAAAGTCAGGAAGGTGGAGCAATCGAACAAACAGAGCGTGATCTTATTCAAAATGTATTTGAATTTGATGACCGAAGAGTGAATAATATTCAGACTTTGCGTAAAAATGTTTCTGCGGTGGAAATCGGAATTAGTGTAAGAGAGGCAATTGATTATGCGATAAATGAAGGTTACTCCCGTTATCCGGTTTATGAGGAATCGCTGGATAACATCAGAGGAATTCTTTACACCAAAGATTTAGTGAAATTGACATTAGACAATCCAAATGAAACGAGTTTTGTAAGTATTTTACGCAAACCTTTGTTCATTTCGGAGAGTTCGAAAATTAAGAACTTATTGAAACAATTCCAGAAAAAACGTATTCAGATGGCAGTTGTAACCAACGAAATCGGAGAGTTGACCGGAATTGTGAGTATGGAAGATATTTTGGAAGAATTGGTTGGGGAAATTCAGGATGAATATGACAATGAAGATCCGATTGTCATCAATGTGACTGAAGGGATTTTTTCGGTCGATGCGCATAGTAATTTGTCAGATATTAACCGTTATTTGCCCTACCGTTTTGATGAAAGTGAGCATTATGATACGCTTTCAGGATTGTTGGCGGAGACTTTTCCGGACAGAGAATTGAAAGCAGGTGATGTTTTGGATCTGAAAGATTATCAGGTAAAAATTGTTAAGATGTATCGAAATTCGGTGGAAAGAGCCGAATTGACCTTGACACATTTGACGGATGAGGAGGCAGCCGAAGATTCATAATTAGATGTTTTTACGGTAGGAACCATCCTGAAAATAGTTAGTGATGATATTGTACAGATCATGGAATACCAAGTGATTTGAAGAAAAATTATGAAACCGATGATTAATCTTCTCTTTCTAATAAATCTTCTCCTCTGAATTTTCGAAAAATCTGAGCAACTGTCAAAACATCTTTTTCACAATAGGTTTTAATTCGTTCCAAATCACGATCCTCATAGTAAACTGATGCAACTTGTGAACCGTCTATGTCGTCTTTTGGGGTAGGAATTCCTAATACAGCTGCCAATAAATTCAATGAAGTGAAATGTTTATAATCTCCGAATTTCCATAATTCCATCGTGTCCAAATGAGGAACTTCCCAAGGTTTTTTACCTTGCAGATCCAATGCTTTTGGGATTTCCAGTCCATTGATAATGAATCGTCTCGCCAGAAATGGGAAATCAAATTCTTTTCCGTTATGAGCACAGAGAATTAAATTAGAATCAAAATATTTTCCTGAGATCATTTCGCTGAATTCCTTCAGAATTTGACTTTCGCCGTCGCCATAAAAGCTTTTAAGACGGATTTTATGATCATCGATAATTAATCCACAAGAAATACAGATGATTTTACCAAATTCTGCCAGAATTCCAGCTCTGTTTCCATAAAATTCTTCCGGCGTTTCGTCTTCTTTTAATTGTTTTTCCACTTTTTTAGTCCAAAGCAATTGCCAATCTTCCGGAAGTTCTTTCCAAAATTGGAATTCAGGAACTGTTTCTATGTCCAGAAATAGTACTTTTTGGGATGGAATCTTTTTCAGCATTTTGTTGTGAGGTTAAGAGGTTATTTTCTTTAAGCATTTTCATAACTTCGTCCACAAAATAATACGCATCAGTATCCTGAAATCCTCTGCCCATATTTCGTTTATCTTTTTCATGACCCAATCGGACGATGACTAAATTTTCGCTGGGAACGACGATGACACGCTGTCCCAAATGACCCATCAGACCGTAAAAATTGGGAGAATGTTCATAATCAGTCCAGATGGAATATCCGTAGCGAGCATGTTCGCCTTTTTGAAAAGCGGCATAATTGGGCGTTACCATTTTTTCTACAAAAACCGAATCCAAAATCTGTCTTCCGTTCCAATTTCCATTTTGCAATAATAATTGTCCGAATTTGGCGAAATCTCTCACATTGGAATTCAGACAGCAATACGCTTTTTCCATTCCGTCTTTTCGGTCTTTTGACCAATAAGCATCGTTTTCCATTCCCATCGGTTGCCAGAATTCTTCTTGTAAATATTGAGACAAACTGATTCCCACAGCGCGTTGCAAAACAATAGCAAGCAATTGAGTTGTTCCCGATGTGTAATCAAAATGTTTTCCGGGTTCTTTGTTAAATCCTTTTCCGAGCATTTGTTTTTCGATATTGCTGCCGTAATAAGCCTTGGCAGTATCATCAAACGGATGATAATAATCTTCAACCCAATCAAATCCGGAAGTCATCGCCGACAAATCTCCCACCGTACATTTTTGAGCGAATTTATCATCTTTGAACTCCGGTAGAAAATCAATAATCGGCTGATCCAAAGATTTTATATAATCTTGTTCGATCGCTTTTCCTAATAGCATCGTCACTATTGATTTCGCCATGGAAAAGGAATTGGTGTAACTTTCATCTGAATAATCGTCCCAATATTTTTCCCACAATGCTTCACCATCTTTTACGACAAAAAAACCGATGGATTTGAATCGTTCCAATTCATGTGTTAGCGTATCGGTCAGTGGGATTTTATTGTACATTTCATGTTGAAGCCAAGGTTGTGGTTTTTTAGATAAAACAGTATTGTATTCAAAATCTTTATAATCATCAATGTTGGCCGTTTTCTTCCCTTGTAAATAAACCAATTGTACGCCTTTTATGACGTGTTGGTTTCCGGTTAAATATAAAAACCCCACGATTAATAATACCAAAGCCGCGATGGATTGGATGATTCGAATCAGTACTTTTCTAGATTTTGACATATCAATTTAATTGCTATGCAATTTAAAAAATTTATGAAAGTATCAGAAGTTTTAATTTAATCTTCACATAATTTGTGAAAATGTGGCTTATATTTGGACTAAACATAAATATTAACATTTAAAAACCATAAGTTATGGCATTTGAATTACCAAATTTACCGTATGCGTTTGATGCATTAGAACCTCATATCGATGCAAAAACAATGGAGATCCATCATGGAAAACATCACAAAGCATACACAGACAATCTTAACAAAGCAATCGAAGGAACTGATTTAGAAGGTGCTTCAATTGAAGAAATACTGAAAACAGGGACGGGGAATCCAGCCGTTCGTAATAATGGTGGTGGCTATTATAACCACAATCTTTTTTGGGAATGGATGAGCCCGAATGGAGGTGGAGAGCCGACCGGAGAATTGGCGCAAACAATCAATGATACATTTGGTTCGTTGCAAGGATTTAAAGATGAATTTGCAAAGGCAGCAGCAGGACGTTTTGGTTCAGGTTGGGCTTGGTTGATTAAAAAAGATGGAAAATTACAAATTACTTCAACTCCCAATCAGGATAATCCTTTAATGCCGGTTGCGGAAGTTCAGGGAATACCTATTTTAGGATTAGACGTTTGGGAGCACGCCTATTATTTGAATTACCAAAATCGTCGTCCGGATTATGTTACAGCATTTTTTAATGTAGTAAATTGGGATAAGGTTGCAGAACTTTACAAAGGATAAAATTCAGTTAAAAGTAAAAAGTTTATAAAGTAGAAAGAGTTTTCTTTCTGCTTTTTTTATTAGTTTAATTTTACTTTGTGCTTAAATAATTAAACATTGTAATTTTGGCAAATGGGAAAAATTATTTTAGAAAATATACGAATTTATTCCAATCACGGCTGTTTGGAGGAAGAAGCATTGATCGGTTCCGATTACATGGTAGATTTGGAAATAGAAGCAGATTTATCAAAATCGGCAGAAAACGATGAGTTAGCCGATACGGTAGATTATGTTCATCTCAATAAAATTGTAAAGGAAGAAGTATCCATTCGTTCCAAATTATTGGAAAATGTAACGGAAAGAATATTGCAAAGAATTCAGAATGAGATTTTTATGGTAACTTATGCAAAAGTGAAATTGTCCAAAATGAATCCGCCCATCGGAGGAAATGTGGAAAAAGTAAGCATCGTTTTGGAAAAGAAATTTTAAGTTTAACCGAATTTTATATCTTTGCAGTCCTGAATAAGGAAAAGGGTTCCGTGGCCGAGTGGCTAGGCACCGGTCTGCAAAACCGTATACAGCGGTTCGAATCCGCTCGGAACCTCTTGATTTAAAAGCAATTAACTGAGTTTTAGTTGATTGCTTTTTTGTTTAGACGCCACATGCAATTGTCATAACACTAAGTTTCATTTCGGGATATTTTGAATGAATTAAATTGATGCAAATCGAAAGCGTTGCGCCGGTTGTGAGAACATCATCCATCAAAATATAATGCCCCTCTAATTCTTTTTCGGTAAGCGAAAAAGCATTCTGGATGGAAGTCAATCGACTTTCCCGATTTTTGAAAACCTGAGAAGGATTGTTTTCAATTCGCACTAAAAAATCTTCAATTAATGGGATTTCAAACTTTTCCGATAGCGACTTTGCGTAAGGAACAATTTGATTATATCCCCTTTTTTTTCGTTTTTTAGCATGAATGGGCACCGGAATAATTCCGTCAAAATGAGATAAATCCAAATCCTGCGTTGTTTTTTCAGCTAACAAAATTCCGATTTCAGGATGATTCTCATATTTGAGATTATGAAGAAGTTTTTGGGTTACATTTTCGTGACGAAAAAACAATAAACTATGTGCAGAATTCAGTTTGCAGAGTAGTTTTAGTTTATAGTAAGCCAAATTATTTTTATCCAAATTCCAATGCGTAAAAGGTAGATCGGTAGCGCAAAAAACACACAAAGGATTCTCTTGTGAAATGACCGAATCACAATTCAAGCATCTCATTGGGAAAAATAAATCGAAAAGGGAACGTCCGATTGCGAGTATTTCCATTAAATTTGCAAATTGGTTTAGACCTTTAAATTAATGAATAAAATCCGAGTTACCAAGTCTTTTAATTTTGAAACCGCACATGCACTTTATGGTTATGACGGAAAGTGTAAAAACATCCACGGTCATTCGTACAAACTTTTTGTGACGGTAAAAGGAACACCGATTCAGGATAATTCCAATCCGAAATTCGGGATGGTCATTGATTTCGGTGATATCAAAAAAATTGTAAAGGAGGAAGTGGTAGATAAATTTGACCATGCAATTTTGTTAAATTTCAATTCCCCTCATAAAGAATTAGGAGAAAGCTTATTGGCAGAAGGTCATAAAGTGATCTTTACGGATTATCAGCCATCCTGCGAAAATATGTTGCTGGATATGGTAAAATTAATTAGCCCTCAATTGAATTCGTCGGTGGAACTTCAGTCCATACGGCTTCACGAAACCGAAACATCGTATGCTGAATGGCTGGCGGAGGACAACACATAAAATTCCAACTTCAAGAAGGTAAAAGAGTTTATTTTGCTTCAGACCAACATTTGGGTGCGCCAAATGATGAGGAAAGCAGAATCCGTGAGATTCGTTTTGTCAAATGGCTGGATGAAATTAAGTCCGACTGTCAGGTTCTGTTTCTATTGGGCGATTTGTTTGACTTTTGGTATGAATACAAACAAGTTGTTCCGAAAGGATTTGTAAGGGTTTTAGGAAAATTGGCAGAATTATCTGATTCAGGCATTAAAATCTATTTTTTTACAGGAAATCATGATTTGTGGATGAATGATTATTTGGAAAAGGAAATCGGGATGGAAATTTTTCATGACCGTAAACATTTTTTAATTAATCAAACCAAATTTTTCATTGCACATGGAGATGGACTGGGACCGGGCGATAAAGGGTATAAACGGATGAAAAAGTTGTTCCGAAATAAAGTTGCACAATTTTTCTTTTCGCTTTTACATCCTGATTTTGCGGTTTGGTTGGGAATTAATACTTCGCGAAAAAATAAATTGATTTCCGGCGATGAAGATGTAAAATTTTTGGGAGAGGAAAAAGAATGGCTGGCGCAATATGCAAAACGAAAATTAGAACAGGAGCATTTTGATTATTTTATTTTCGGACACCGTCATATGCCGATGGAAATAAAAGTAGGAGAGAATTCACTTTATATGAACTTAGGAGATTGGGTGAATCATTTTACTTATGCGATTTTCGATGGAAGCCAACTGACATTAGAACGCAATATTTCCAAGTAAATCCTGATACAATTCAACCAATTCTGCTCGAAATAAGTAGCCAATCATCGTGGCTAAATATATCCAGATAATCACTTCTTTTAACGTTTCTGATTTTTGGTATTGAGTAAATCGTGTTAGAAAAATGGCAATAGGTAAACCTAAAAAGGCGAGCATATTTGTGTTTTCTCCGGCATACAAAACGATAATTAAGATCCAGTTGAGAAAATATAGAAATGTCAGAAAATATTTGTGTCGTTTATTGATATCTTGCGTCATGGATTGATGCAAATGATCTATCCAGCTCAATACAACCAAAATTCCAACCGGAATCAACCCCCAAGGCGGGAAGCTTATGAAATCCAGACAAAAAGCATATTGATATGAGTTTAACCATTCCATCTGACCGATGAGGTAAAGCAATTGAACTCCTACCACTAGCGGTAATGTAAATCCCATTAACAATAAAATAAATCCTTTCAGATTGACCGAACGTGTATAAGAAAAAAGAATCACCAAAAATCCAGATAAGAAAAAACTCGGCGGATAGAAGAACCCGGAGATGCTCAATAAAATCCCGACATCAAACAGAAATTTAGAATTTTCAGAACTTTGTTCGGCGGCGAGAAATCGCCAATAAATCAATGTGCAAGTAAGAAGTGCCGATGCTGTTTTAAAATCAAGTGCTATTTCTGAAAAGCACAAAACCCAAGTTAAAAAGTATAAAATAGCAATTCCGCGTGCTTTCAGAAGATTGGTAGAATGAAAAAATAATACAGTTACGACACAGGCCAGTGTAAATAATGAAGCCCCCGAAATGCTCTGCCAGTCAAGGTTTACGTGCTGAATTTGAAAGAAAAGAAGAATTAAAAAAAGAATTCCCAGAATAATTTGAACGAAAAAAGACTTTCCAGAGAGTAATTTTACCAACATTTTTATAACTTTGCCCTTTTAATTACAGAAACAAAGATATGGGTTTAATTACAGATATATTATTCGCACTTTCAAATTTATTTAAGTGGTTATTTGAAAATACTTTGGTTCCGATTGGTCATGCTTTTGACTGGATTTTATTTATCGTCGGTATGGTGATGATGGGCTGGTGGTTAGTAAAGCTAAAGCAATTCGGAAACGACAACGAGAAAGATTACAAAGGTTGGTAATTTATTTATTGAAAATTTATTAATTCCTTTTCAGGGATTTTTCACAATATATCCCGCCAAGAGATGATTTCTTTTTGCGGTTTTTTTATTTTTGCTCAAATTTTCAATGATCTTATATAGATGAATTTGAAATACAGATTTAAGTTTAAAAAAGAGTAGGAGAATGAATTCCCTTTTCCAATTCCAATAAGAACTTCTTACGGTGAAGTCCACCTGCATAACCTGTTAAACTTCCATCTTTTCCAACTACGCGGTGACAAGGAATCAAAATGGAAATGGGGTTTTTTCCATTGGCACTTGCTGCGGCGCGAATGGTTTTTTCGTCGCCAAGATTCTTAGCCAAATCCAGATAAGAAATAGTTTTTCCAAAAGGGATTTTTTCCAATTCCCGCCAAACCGTTTGTTGGAAATAAGTTCCTGTAGGAGAGAGTTTCAAGTCGAAGTTCCATCGACCATTTTTAAAATAATCATCCAGTTGATGAATTAATTTTAAGGCGATTTCAGGTTGGAATTCGGTTGTTTCAGGTTCTTGGTCAAAAAAGAGAATAGAATGGATTTCAGTTTCATTTCCTTTGATTTCGAGCCATCCGATTTCGGTTAGATATTTTGATGTAAAATTCATTAATTCAAATAATTGTTATATATTTGCACCGAATTTAAGGAGAAAATCTATGAAAGAGGGCCAATTAGCTCTCTTTTTTATTCAATATGAATCAGGAATTAGTAAAACAATTAATTGACGAAGCCATAGCAGAGAATTCTTCTTTGTTTTTGGTGGAGTGGAGTATTTCTGCTGAAAATGCCATTCAAGTATTAGTTGACGGAGATCATGGTCTTTCCATTGACGAAATTGTAAGAATCAGCCGTCACGTGGAACATAACTTGGATAGAGAAGAAGCCGATTTTTCTCTGAATGTTTCATCAGCAGGTGTTGGGAATCCATTGACTATGCCTCGTCAATATAAAAAAAACATTGGACGAACTTTAAAGGTTACCAAGGTCGAAGGTGGAAAGGATTTGGAAGGAGAGTTAGTTTCTGCGGATGAGGAATCCATTACCCTGAAATGGACAGCACGTGAACCAAAACCAGTTGGAAAAGGAAAACACGACGTGGAGAAAGAAGAAAAAGTACAATACACAGATATTAAAAAAGCAATAGTAAAAATCACTTTTTAAAATTTAGCAAAATGGACAATATTGCATTAATCGAATCATTTGGTGATTTCAAAGATGAAAAAAATATAGACCGAATTACACTTATGGCGATTTTGGAAGAATCGCTTCAAGGTGTGTTGAGAAAGAAATTCGGATCCGATGATAATTTTGATATCATCGTAAATCCAGACAAGGGAGACTTGGAAATTTGGCACAACCGCATCGTGGTGGAAGACGGTATGTCGGAAGACGACAGTGCAGAGATTGAATTGTCAGAAGCGAGAAAAATAGAGCCTGATTTCGAAGTAGGAGAAGAAGTTTCTGAACCTATCGCCTTAAAGGATTTGGGGAGACGAGCGATTTTGGCTCTTCGTCAAAACTTGGTAGCAAAAGTAATGGAGCATGATAACGCGAATCTTTATGAGCGTTTTAAAGATATAGAAGGAGAAATTGTTTCAGGTGAAGTTCACCACATTCGTCAGAAACACATCATCGTGATGGATGATGAGCAAAATGAAATGATTCTGCCCAGAGAAAATCAAATCCCTTCCGATTTCTTCCGAAAAGGAGAATCGGTGCGTGCGGTAGTGGATGAAGTTAAATTAAAAGGAATCAAACCACAGATTATCTTATCCAGAACTTCTCCTAAATTTTTAGAAAAATTATTTGAAACGGAAATTCCTGAAATCTTTGACGGAATCATTACTATAAAAGGAGTAGTGCGAATTCCCGGGGAAAAAGCAAAAGTGGCAGTAGAGTCCTATGATGATCGAATTGATCCTGTGGGAGCTTGCGTGGGAATGAAAGGATCAAGAATCCATACCATAGTCCGTGAATTGAAAAATGAAAATATTGACGTAATTAATTATACCAATAATTTACAACTATATATATCAAGAGCTTTAAGTCCTGCTAGAATTTCCAGAATGGAAATCAACGAAGCCGAAAGCAAAGTTACCGTATATGTAAAACCGGAAGAAGTTTCCAAAGCAATTGGGAAAAGCGGACATAATGTGCGTTTGGCCGGAAAACTTTTGGGAATGGAGATAGATGTGTTTAGAGATATTCCACAAGATGAAGATGTAGAATTGGCAGAGTTTGCAGATGAAATAGATGCTTGGGTAATTGAGGCCTTTCAGAAAATAGGTCTGGATACTGCAAGAAGCATTTTAGAGCAAGATGTAAACGATTTGGTTTCACGAACAGATTTGGAAGAAGAAACTATCCAGGACGTCATCAGAATTTTGCGTGAAGAATTAGAAGACTGAACCCAACAATAAAATAAAACGTACTAAATTTAGAATTAGTACATTTGCAAACTGAAAAATCCAAATCAATATATGTCGGAAACGATAAGATTAAATAAAGTATTAAAAGAATTAAACATCTCAATTGACCGTGCGGTTGATTTTTTGAGTGAAAAAGGAATTCAGGTTGAGCGTACACCCAATACGAAAATCGATCAGGATACGTATTCGGTATTGATTAAAGAATTTCAATCGGATGCTCAGCAGAAAGCAGCTTCAGAAGAAGTTGTGATTAATAAGATTCCGGAAAGAAAACCCGAGCCCCCTGTAAAAAAGGAAGAGCCGGAACCCAAAGTCGAAACTCCTCAAATCATAACTACAGCCAAAGTTGAATTAGAAGGTCCTAAAACAATTGGGAAAATTGATTTGGATAAATTGAATCCTCCTAAACCAAAACCGGTAGAAGAGAAGAAACCTGAAGTAGAGGAAAAACCAATTCCAAGGGTAGAAGAAAAGATAGAGCCGGTAAAAGAAGTGGTTGAAGAACCAAAAGAATCCGTGGTGGAAAAAGTTGAGCCAGTGAAAGAAGTGGTGCAAGAAGCTGCGAAAGAAGATGTGAAAGAGGTAAAAGCAACGGTAACCGAAACAACGCCTTCTGAGGTGGCGAGTGAAGAGCCTGAAAAGATCGAGACCAAATATCAGAAGTTGGATGGGCCTAACTTCACCGGTAAAAAACTGGATTTGTCTGAATTTGAAAAAGACAAAAAATTAGCGGAAGACCGTAAAGAAAAACAGAAACAGGAAAAAGAAAACAAGAAGAAACGGAAAAGAATCCGTAAAGATGTGAAGTTGGATGATGTAAAACCAACTCAAAATTCCAACGGAAATAATAATAACAATAATCGTCCTCCAAGAATGGGCGGAGGAAATAATCAAAATCGTCCTCCTGCCAGAAGACCACAAGCAGAGTTAACAGACGAAGAAGTATCCAAACAAATTAAGGAAACTTTAGAAAAGTTGACCAACAAAGGAGTAAAATCCAAAGCGTCTAAACATAGAAGAGATAAACGAAATCAACGTCGTGAACAGGAAGCCATGGAAATGGAAGCCATGGAGAAAGATAAAACACTTCATGTAACCGAATTTGTTACGGTAAATGAATTGGCTAGTCTGATGGATGTTGCAGTTACAGAAGTTATTTCAGCTTGTATGTCCTTGGGAATCATGGTTACGATGAACCAACGTTTAGAGGCTGATACGATTCAGTTAGTGGCAGATGATTTTGGTTATGATGTAGTCTTTAGTAATGTTGAAGAAGACTTAGATGTAGAAGATGAAACTGAAGATGTTCCAGAAGACTTGGCAAGCAGAGCGCCAATCGTAACGGTCATGGGTCACGTTGACCACGGAAAAACATCCTTGTTGGACTACGTTAGAAAGGCTAATGTAATTGCAGGAGAGTCCGGAGGGATTACGCAGCACATTGGAGCTTACAACGTGAAATTGGAAAACGGACAGCGTATCACATTTTTAGATACGCCGGGTCATGAGGCTTTTACGGCGATGCGTGCAAGGGGAGCTCAGGTTACCGATATTGCAATCATTGTGATTGCAGCGGATGATCAAGTGATGCCACAAACAAGAGAGGCTATCAGCCATGCTCAGGCAGCAGAAGTGCCGATTATATTTGCAGTAAATAAAATTGATAAGCCTACGGCGAATCCGGATAAAGTAAAAGAACAATTGGCCAATATGAATTTATTGGTAGAAGATTGGGGAGGAACAATTCAATCTCAGGATATTTCAGCAAAGCAAGGATTAAATGTAGAAGAGTTGTTGGAAAAAGTTTTGTTGGAAGCTGAAATTTTAGATTTAAAAGCCAACCCAAAACGTTTGGCAGTTGGAACGGTAGTCGAAGCATCTTTGGATAAAGGAAGAGGATATGTTTCTACCATTTTAGTTCAAAACGGAACGTTGCGTGTGGGCGATTATTTGGTAGCCGGTAGCAATCACGGGAAAGTGCGTGCTATGTTGGATGAAAGAGGGAAACCTGTAAAAGAAGCAGGCCCATCCACTCCGGTAACAATACTGGGATTGGATGGTGCACCAACTGCAGGTGATAAATTCCGGGTTTTTGAAGATGAAAGAGATGCAAAACAAGTAGCCAATAAACGCGAACAGCTTCAAAGAGAACAAACTATTCGAACGCAAAAACACATTACGCTGGATGAGATTGGACGTCGAATTGCTTTAGGAGATTTCAAAGAATTGAACATAATCTTGAAAGGAGATGTGGACGGTTCGGTAGAAGCATTGACAGATTCACTTCAGAAATTGTCAACAGAAGAAATTCACATTAATATATTACATAAAGGAGTCGGGCAAATCACAGAATCTGATGTGTTGTTAGCTAGCGCATCTGATGCTATTGTAATTGGATTTAATGTAAGACCCGGTACGTCTGCAAAAGAAATTGCGGAACGTGAGGAAATTGAAATCCGAAATTATTCCATTATTTATGATGCTATCAATGATGTGAAAGAAGCGATGGAAGGAATGCTTTCTCCTGAGTTGAAAGAACAAGTAACAGGAAATATTGAGATTCGTGAAACATTTAAGGTTTCGAAAGTAGGTACAATAGCCGGTTGTATGGTGTTAGATGGAAAGGTAACCAGAAATTCCAAAATCCGCTTGATTCGAGACGGTGTCGTTGTACACGATGGAGAACTTGCGAGCTTGAAACGATTTAAAGACGATGTGAAAGAAGTTTCGAAAGGTTATGAATGTGGTTTGAATATTAAAAATTACAATGACATTCAGGTGGGGGATATTATTGAGGCATATGAAACTGTAGAGGTTAAGAAAAAGTTAAAATAGAAATTGTTCACCAATTAATAACAAAAAGCTGCTCAAAATTTTGAGCAGCTTTTTTTGTTAAATATCTTTACCACAAATCCTTTCAAAGCAATTATTATGTTGTTAAAGTTCAAATAAATTTGGATTTCTTAATAAAATGTTACAATTTTGCCACGATAATGTTATAAAAAAAATAAGTATGAGGACAAAATTTGCATTTATTAGTGCACTTTTCCTGCTTTTTGTAGGGCAGGTAGTTTTTGCTCAGGTTACTGGTACTGTACAGGATGATTATGGACCTGTTGCAGATGCGGAAGTGACCGTGAGAGGAGGAGATGCTTCAGCTGTTACCGATGGAAACGGTCGTTTTTCAATCGATGCAAAAGTTGGGGATGTTTTAACAGTTACGGACGCTATGGGTACCGAGCAAGATTTTTCTGTGACTAAGAATAATATGGGTACTTTAAAGTTTGGAGGGGCTGTCGAGCTTGATATCGTTAC
>CALLXZ010000099.1 GCA_937875605.1 uncultured Moheibacter sp. | reverse complement strand
TTAAAATTGTGAAATTCATATTTGTCTTATTTTTAATTTTCACTTCAACTTTTATAAAAAGTCAGAGAATTGAGTATGATGAATATGAATTTATTCAATCCATTTTTCAAGAATCTAACCTAAAATCAGAATATAATACTTATCAAAATAAAATTATTGAAATTGACAGTAATGAGTTTCATTTCGGAGAAAGGGTTATATATTTAGAACCAAAAAATAATTTTATTCTTTATAAGTTAATCCGTTCTGGAATCTTTAATCCAGATGAAATTTTTGGAAAGGAATTAATTAAAATTGACACCATTGAGAAACTTCAAGATGGTCATTCAATTTCAATCGAAAAGTATGATTCTGTTCTAATTTGCTGTATCAGTGAATTAATAAAAAATAATCCTGATCATAAAACAAAAAGATTTCATTTATTGGTTATTACAACTGATATTCTCAATCCATTTGAATATTACATTGAGTTACGAAATGAATACGCTATAAAAGAAACTTCGATTGAAGAATTTATTGAAAACTCTAAATTGACGTTTGTTTACAATGCAGGATTAATGTTATGATAAATAAATTTTAGATGGAATTCAAAATAAATTCATTATTAGAATTAAACTCAGTTGCCAAAGAAATCATTTCCCAACTCCAACACAAAATCATTTTGTTTGAAGGAGAAATGGGCGCAGGGAAAACCACTTTCATAAAAGCATTGCTAAAGGAATTGGATAGTTCAGACGAAGTCAGCAGTCCGACTTTTTCCATCGTCAACGAATATGAAATTCCGGACGGAAAAGTTTTTCATTTTGATTTATACCGGATCAAATCCGAAGAAGAAGCAATGGATTTTGGTGTAGAAGAATATTTATATTCCGGAAATTATTGTTTTATCGAGTGGCCGGATAAAATTAAAAACCTGATTCCAGAACCGCATCATTTGGTCAAAATAATTGCAGACGAAAACCAAAGAACCATTATTTTTGTGTAATTTTAACAAATGGAGAACAGCGGAATTTACACACCTTTTTCCCGTCAGGAACTGATGCCGAAAGAAGAACGACTCGAAGTTCAGATGAAGGAAGGAAAACTCAGTATCGGAATCCCAAAAGAAACACATCTACAGGAACGACGTTTATGTCTTTCGCCGGATGCCGTTCAGGTTTTGGTTGCAAATGGTCATGATATCACGGTCGAAACCGGCGCCGGCGAAGGTGCCAATTATACCGATCAGGAATATTCAGAAGCCGGAGCTACAATCGCTTACGATTCGAAAGAAGTTTTTTCCAAACCCATAGTTTTAAAAGTCAGTCCGCTTAGTTTGGATGAAATCGATTTGATGACACCTAACTCTTTTTTGGTTTCGACCGTCCAACTCAATATGCAGACAAGAAGTTATTTCGAAAAACTTTCAGCTAAAAAAATAACGGCATTGGGTTTTGAATTCATTAAAGATTCGCATGGCTACCTTCCCGTCGTTCGTTTATTGAGCGAAATTGCCGGAACGACTTCCATACTATTGGCAGGTGAATTGATGTCCAATACCAACGGAGGAAACGGTGTTTTGATGGGTGGAATTGCCGGTGTACGTCCGGCTGAAATCGTGATTTTAGGAGGTGGGACAGTTGGCGAATATGCTTCCAAAGCAGCATTGGGATTAGGCGCAAACGTCCGCGTTTTTGATAATTCACTTAGTCGTTTACGCAGATTGCAGACGGATTTGGGTGTAAGAGTTTCGACTTCTATGCTCGACCCAAAAGAATTAAACAAAGCATTAAAACGCTGTGATGTTGCCATCGGAGCATTGCGTGGTGATGCCCGAACTCCTTGTGTGGTTACGGAAAAAATGGTTTCAAACATGAAACAAGGAGCCGTTGTGATTGATCTGAGCATCGATAACGGCGGCTGTTTTGAAACTTCTGAAATTACTACACACAAAAATCCAACTATTATCAAACACGGTGTGATTCATTATGGAGTAACTAATATTACTTCGCGTGTTTCCCGCACCACTACAAAAGCGTTGAGCAATTTCTTTCTTCCCTATTTACTTTCAGTTGCAAAAGAAGGTGGATTTGAACACGTTATAAAATGCGACCGGGGTTTGCGTTCCGGAATCTATCTTTTTCACGGACGCATGACCAAAAAGAAAATCAGTGATTGGTTTGATATTCCTTTTCACGACATTAATTTATTAATCGTATAATTGCCGAAATTTTAACTAAAGTTTTTCCGTTATGATGGGATTTTGGAAGCGTCTGCGTTTTTATTTATTTGGAGTATCAATAGGTGTTGTTTTGGTTTTGATTTTTTTTGGACCAAGGTCTATGCAATGTTCGTATTTCCCTAATTCTCGTGCGTTAGAGGAAGCTAAGATTTATCCGATGTCTTTTTCAGAAAGTGCTCAAAAAACGATTGATGCAGAAGGAATCGATAGTATTTTCCTTAAAAACGAAATTTTCAAAAAAAGTACAGTCACCAATTTAGGAACAGACGAAGTGCGCGAAACACCTTGCCGAACCTATCGTGCACAATACAGAGAAAAAAAGAAATATGATTTGGTTTATCAGATTTGTAAAAAACAAACACTGGTGATGGAATTAAAAAAGGTAGAGTAAACAATCTACCTTTTTTATCTTATTTTTCAAGCAAATTTTTCAATTTCAGTTACTAATTTTTCCGTGATTTCAGAGATTTCTCCTACACCATTTACTTCAGCATATTTATTTTGCTGTTTATAATGTTCGGCAACTTCATCAGTCTTTTTGTAGTATTCTACAATTCTTTCTCGGATAACCTCTTCATTTGCATCATCGGCACGACCGCTTTCCTTTCCCCTTTCCAGGAGACGTCCCAGTAAAATTTCATCCTCAACTTTCAAAGAAAGACAAACACAAACTTCATCGTTCATGTCTTCTTTCAAAATGGTATCCAATGATTCCGCCTGAGAAATAGTTCTTGGATAACCGTCAAAAATAAAACCATCAAAACCCGTATGTTTTTTTAGTT
>CALLXZ010000098.1 GCA_937875605.1 uncultured Moheibacter sp. | reverse complement strand
GCAATGAATTCATCCAGCGGATGGATAAAAATTCCGCGATCACTTGCCGCATAAATCACGTCGTTTAAAACTACAGATTCTTTTACGCCAAAATAA
This sequence comes from uncultured Moheibacter sp., assembly GCA_937875605.1. GTDB lineage: Bacteria > Bacteroidota > Bacteroidia > Flavobacteriales > Weeksellaceae > Moheibacter. The sequence continues at coordinate 5,986 of CALLXZ010000098.1, read as the reverse complement.
ACGCCGGATTGAGCAAAATAACAAGTTTCCATAAACTCAAAATTCTCCAAACTAAAGGAAGCCAATCCGAATTCTCCCGAAATAATAGCAGTATTTTGATACGGATAAATATGGTTGACGATTTTACTTCCTGTATAAGACTGATGAAGAGGAATTTCCAATAAATTTTCATTTCCATCTGGGCCTAACATATCCATTTCTCCTCTTTCATATCCGACCATCAATAATTGCAAATCAGGGCTGTAACTAAATGCCGAAATTCCCACATCATTTAAGTCAGTTACTTTTGAAATTTTTTCTATTTCACCTGAATTGGGATCAAAAGAAAACAAACCATTTTCAGCACTGCAAAAAATAAATCCATTGATTTCCCAGATATGCCGGATATTGTTATACGAAAAATGATCATCCCAACGTGCATTATTGGTCTGAGCCAAACCAACGACACCCGGAAAAATCAAAAAAATCCATTGAAAAAACAAAGGAAGCCGTATGGCCATTTTTAAGGTCATAATGGAATTATCTTTTTCAAACCAACGGTTTTTAGGCATGTTTTAGTATAATGAGTTAGAAGTTTTGCTTAACCATGTATTTATCGTAAAAAGCTTTTATATGACCCACAGCTTCTTCCGGCGTGTCCACCAGTCGATACAATTCGAAATCTTTTTCACTTATGTTTCCAGCTGCTAAAACCGTTTCTCTTAACCAATCAATCAGACCTGACCAAAACTTTGTTCCGACCAAAACGATTGGAAATCTTCCTGTTTTATGGGTTTGAACGAGGGTGAGTGCTTCAAATAATTCATCTAAAGTTCCCATTCCGCCGGGCAAAACGATAAAACCTTGTGCATATTTTACAAACATCACTTTTCGGGCGAAAAAATAGTCAAAATTAATGCTGTAATCATAATCTACAAATGAATTCAAACCCGACTCAAATGGTAAGCGAATTCCAATTCCTACAGATTTTCCTTTTCCTCTCTGAGCACCTTGATTGGCAGCTTCCATGACGCCGGGACCTCCGCCGGTTATAACGCCAAACCCTAATTGCGTAAGCTGGTATGCGATTTCTTCCGCCATTTCATAATATTCGGAACCAGGTTGTGTGCGGGCAGATCCAAACAGCGAAACACAAGGTCCTATTTTAGCCATTTTTTCATAACCTTCCACAAATTCGGCCATGATTTTAAATAAAGCCCAAGAATCGTTGGACTTTACTTCATTCCAATTTTTGGGAACAAATTTTTCCCTGATTCGGTCATTTTCTTCCTTTTCAGTCATACATTAATTTAAATTGAAAATATACGCATTTATACATTTAACGAAATTAATTCGCGATATTTTTCGGAAAATAAAAATCCTTTTACGATGGAATCAACATCCGGATCACTTTCTACTTCAGTCATTCTCTCCTGAATTCTTTTTGCATCTTTTATCTGATGGTTCAGCTCAAAATAACCATATCCGGCACAAGAACCGTCTTTTACCCATACAAAAGAACTTTCTCCCAGCGTTCTTCCGTTTTCTACTATCAAAATGTTTTTCTTTTCAGTGGTGATTTTTTCTAAGAACTCATCCACCCGTTGGTTGTAGGAGTTTACGGATTCTTTTTTCTCACAAGCCCCGAAACACTCATCTACCTTATAGCTTAGACAAGCCAAATCAGGGTCAGAAATACCATTTAGTTTGGGACAAAGCTGGAATTCTTCTGTGATGAGAGAAAGAAAACGTTGTGCCATTTTAAGACTAATGAATTTTAAGACGAAATCTTTTTTCTTTTTTTTAGTGCGACTGACAATCAATGTTTTATAACCTTCACTGTCTTCTATATAAATAGAATAAGGAAATTCTAATTTTTTTGCTCCCTGATTAAATCGGGGTTGCAATTTTTTAATTTCATGAGCTTCTTTGATCCAGGAAATTAATTCATTACCGGTTGTTTCGTGTCGGATAGATTCAAACTCTAAACGTATCCGATTATTCAATCCCAATTTTCCTGTCAAAATCTTTCTCGCAGTTTGTGCCATATTTTGAGAACGAGAGAGATAAATAACGTCTTTGTTTTTATTCAAAAAATAAATCAATCCAACCGAATTGGGTAATTCCTGATAAAAAGAGGCATATTTCTGAGCCGGAAATATTTTTTCATCTTCTAATTTGGAAATGTTTTTTAATGAATCTTTGTCCAACAAAAGCTTGAATAATTCAAGTGTCGCTCTTGCATCACCCGCCGCTCTATGTCTGTCGGAAACCGGAATTCCTAATTCTTTGCTCAATTTTCCCAACGAATAAGAAGTTGCATCCGGAAAATATTTTTCACTAAGTGGAACCGTATCAATCGTTTCTCGGTAATAGGCATATCCGAGTTTTTTGAATTCTTGTTTCAGCATTCGATAATCAAAATCCACATTGTGCCCTACGAGAATGGCTCCGTCTGTAATTTCAATGATTCTTTTGGCGACTTCGTGAAATTTTGGTGCTGTTTTCACCATTTTCGGAGTTATCTGTGTCAATTTCTGAACATACGCATCTATTTTCCTTTCCGGTGAAACTAACGAAATGAATTGATCTGTAATTTTTTCTCCGTCAAATCGATAAATAGCGACTTCTATGATGTCCTCTTCTCCTTTTTTTCCTCCCGTTGCCTCAATGTCAAGAACTGCGTACATTTTTTATCTTCTGGAAATTTTGCCAAATATACCTCTGATGATTTGGTTTCCAATTGTTCGCATAAAACTTTTGGTAGTCGAATCACTCAAAATGGTTTCAAGCGTTGATTTTTCTTTTTTAGGGCGACCAACGGGTCGAGAAGAAGTTGATCTTTCTTCAGGAATCGAAGCTTCTAATTTTCTCGAAAGAATTTCATAGGCGGATTCTTTGTCCAGATCCTGCGCATATTTACTTACCAAATGGGACTCGTTTACGATGGATTGAATTTCAGAATCCATTAAAACGTCCATACGTGACAACGGCGCTCGCATATAGGTATAAGCAAGCGGTGTCGGAATTCCTTTCTCGTTTAACGCCGTCACAAACGCCTCTCCTATTCCCAATTGCGTAATTGCCTCATCTGCTTTGTAATAAGTCGAGATCGGATAATTTTCTACCGCTTTCTGAATCTGTTTACGGTCTTTTGCCGTGAATCCGCGTAAAGCATGTTGAATTTTAAGTCCCAACTGACTTAAAACAGCATCGGGAACGTCACCCGGAACTTGCGTACAGAAATACAATCCGACGGATTTGGAACGAATTAATTTGACCATTGTTTCAATTTGATCCAGTAAAGCTTTACTTGCTTCGTTAAAAATCAAATGAGCTTCATCTATGAAAATCACCAATTTCGGCTTGTCCAAATCACCTGCTTCTGGAAGGGTTTCGTAGATTTCTGCCAGAAGACTTAGCATAAATGTGGAAAACAAATTGGGTTTATTCTGAACGTCGGTCAACCGAATCACGCTTACCACGCCTTTTCCGTTGCGGGTTTTCATCAGATCGTTTACATCAAAAGAAGGCTCCCCGAAAAACTGCGTTGCGCCTTGCTGTTCCAGAGCTACAATTTTTCGTAAAATTGTTCCCAACGAAGCTGGCGAAATACTGCCATATTGCGAAGTCAATTCTTTTTTTCCTTCCTCGTTTTCACTTACATATTGCAACACTTTTCGCATATCGGCTAAATCCACCAATGGCAAAGCTTTATCATCACAATATTTGAAAATGATAGAAATAATACTGGTTTGTGTATCGTTCAGATCCAGAATTTTACTGAATAAAATCGGACCGAATTCTAAAACGGTTGCCCGTAAACGAGCACCCTTTTCACCACTCAAACTTAAAAGTTCTACAGGAGCGCCTGATGGCATATAATCCAGACCCAATAAAGATTGTCTTTCCTGAATTCCTTTATCATCTGCATTTCCCGGAGCCGCAATTCCGCTTAAATCTCCTTTGATATCCATGAGTAAAGAAGGAACGCCTTTGAGGGAAAGTTGTTCTGCAAGGATTTGAAGCGTTTTGGTTTTTCCTGTTCCGGTTGCACCGGCAATTAAACCATGGCGGTTCATCGTTTTTAAAGCAATGGAAATTTCAGCATCCGGAAGAACTTCTCCGTTTAGCTTCGCTTTTCCCAACACGATTTTATCGCCTTTGTATTGATAATTATTTTGAATTTCGTGGATGAAATCTTCTTTTAAAGCCATAGATTTTGTTGATTTGATTCAAATATACAACTTTACGGTAATTTGAAATAACCGACTACGGGATAATGATCGGAGATTTTTACATTCCTTCTAACTTCGCATTTTACCGGTAAAAATTCGTCTGAACTAAAGATATAATCGAGCCGTAAAGGATATTTAAAATCATGAAAACTGGTTCCCGAAGACTTTCCTACTTCGTGATAAGGATCTTTCAGCCAATAGAGAATTTGTTGGTATTCGTATGAATTGGGAACCGCATTCAGATCGCCGGCTAAAATAACCGGATGTTTGGAGCCACTGATGTAAGGAATCAAGTTTTTGATTTGTCTTTCGTGCATAAGAAATCCTTTAGTTAGTTTATTTTTTAAAACTTTAGAATTTTCTTCTGCCGTTTGCATATCATTTACAGATTCTTTGACTAACTTTTTGTCGATAAACATAGGTTCCAGATAAACATTTATGAGACGAATCGTATCATCTCCCAAATCCAAATCGGCATAAGCGGCAAGCCCTGTATTTCCATCACCGTCCGAAAATATACGTTTGAATTCGATAATAGGGTATTTGCTGAAAATCTGTATGATTGAATGTTTTTCATGGTAATAATCCGCAAATGCTGAATCTTTCAGGTTTTCAAATTTTTCGTTTCGCCAATAAACTTCCTGAAGCATCACGACATCGGCTTTTTCCTGATTGAAAAATTCTACAAATCCGGGTTTACGTAAATATTGACCGTTTAGCGTAATGAGTTTAAAATCCGATTCGGTGGAAACTGTTTTTCCGAAATACTGATAAGTTCGCGTAAGCGGAAAATATAAACCAATTGAAAGAATTAAAAATAAAATAGCATAAGGAGCTCTGCGCCAAAATAATAAAATGATTATTCCTAAATTGGCTAAAACCAAAATAGGATAGATAATCGGTATAAATCCAAAATAAGGAAATGTAGTCGGAGCGATGTGCGGAGCAAGGTAGATGCAATAGGAAAACCCTAAAAATAAGAGATGCGACACAAAAAATACCGGATCCAATCCGCTTAAACGCAGTCCTCTACCCATTTTTACTCTGTTTAAAAAGAATATCTTTCTCTTCTTTGGTTAAGCTTTCATAACCCGAACGGGAAATTTTATCTAAAATTTTATCTATCTCTTTCTGTTTCGTTACTTTTTGGGAATTGAATTCGTAATCGTCGCGTGGAGGTGTTTTCCGTTGTTTTTGAACCGTTTTCTTTTGACGAAAGAAAATGCTACGTACGATTCCGCCCAGAAAATCATTTCCTTTTTCAAATTGTTTCATATACAAAAATCCAAACGCAGCTCCACCAATATGGGAAATATGTCCGCCCACGTTGTTGTCGGAAAGAATCATTATTACATCAAAAGCCAAAAGACCGTACGCCACATAATCCAGCGGAATGTTAATGTTTATAAACATCAATTGAACTTTTGTTTTCGGAATGTAGGCAACCAAAGCAAAGAAAATCGAATAAACTGCAGCCGATGCACCAATCAAGCCCAAACCATAGTTGAAAACGTACGAAAATCCCATAAAAAACAATCCGCCTATCAACGAACCAAACAGAAAAAAGGTCAGGAAATCTTCTTTGCGGAAATAACGGAGAAACAGTTGTCCTATGAAATAAATCATCAGCATATTCAATGCTAAATGAAGAATTCCACCATGAAAAAAGGGATAAGTAAGAATTCCCCAAGGTTGGGAGAAAAACTGTTCAATAGTTGGTTTTGCATCAAAATAACTGATCAGGTTGAAAGCGGAATTTCGGAAAAAGA
>CALLXZ010000097.1 GCA_937875605.1 uncultured Moheibacter sp. | reverse complement strand
GGAAAACAAAGTACAGGAAACGAATATAAATAGAACGGATAGAAGTTTTGACATATAGAATGCTCGTGTTTTAAGATACAAAAATATTAATTAAAAATGTTAAAATCAGCAGATTCTTTCAGAGCTTACCAACAATTCATCCACGAAAAATGACAGCTCATCCGTTTCCTTTTTTTATCGAAATTTGTTTGGTTCAAATTTGCTGAAAATAATCGCCATGAAATCTATTTTTCTCTCTGCATTTATTCTAATTGGAATTTTTATCCAAGCACAATCCACGGTTTCCGGAACAATTACATCTTCTTCTGGATTACCTGCTAAAAATGTAAATGTAACACTGGCAGGAACCTATGATGGGTCATCTACAGACGAAAATGGTTTTTTCTCTTTTGAAACAGAAGAAACGGGAGATTTTGAACTAGAACTAGAAGGTTCAGGTTTCACAAACGAAACCTACAGTATTTCGATTCCAATTGAAAGTCCATTAGAATTACAAGTGGAAGAAGCAACCGAACTCGAAACGGCCGTTTTTACAGTTGGAACCATGCGAGCTGTTGGAAACACCAATGAAACCATGATGAGTTCGCTGGATGTTGTGACAACAGCAGGATCAGATGGCGATATCATCGCAGCAATGCAGACACTTCCAGGAACAAACAATGTTTCGGAAGACGGACGGCTGTTTATCCGAGGTGGGGAAGGAGAGGAAACTTCTATTTTCATTGACCGTCTTCGTGTTTTTCAGCCTTATACCCAAACAGCTCCCAATACTCCGGCACGTGGACGCTACTCTCCCTTTTTGTTCAAAGGAATTAATTTCAGTACCGGCGGATACGATGCGCCTTACGGTCAGGCACTTTCCGGAATTTTAACGCTGGAAACCAATGATTTCCCAACGGAAAATAGTTATGATTTTGGGTTTATGACGTTAGGTGTCAGTGCGGCTGCTAACCGTGTTTGGGAAAAAGATGCATTGACAGCAAGTGTGGCGTATTATAATCTTTGGCCAGTTTTCCAAATTCTTTCCACTCGGGACGAATGGACACATGAGCCGGAAGGATACAGCGGAGAAGCGGTTTACCGTCATCAATTTAAAAAAGGTTTATACAAATCCTATGTTGCTTTTGAGTATTCCAAATTAGGAATGAATTATGAAGACATTAATTCACCGGAAAAAATTCCTTTTCAATTAAATAATACCAATTTATATTTGAATAATTCTTACGTCCATAATTTTTCTTCTAAACTGGAAGGATTTGTAGGATTTTCGGTAGCAAAAGCCAATACAAATGTTCATCAGTTATCTGATCAATTTGAAAAAGAAGAAATCGGTTTCAACGGAAAAGCAGAGGTGGAATGGAAATTAAATTCGAAAAATCATTTTCGTTTCGGCTCCGAATTCGTAACAAGAAAAGATGAAAACCAAGATGTCCTAAATAACCAAACTTCGGATTTGAATGAAAATCTCTTTGCCGGATATAGCGAATACATTTGGTATTTTGCTCGAAAATGGGGATTAAAAACCGGAATTCGTTCGGAATATTCGGATTATGTAAACGAATGGAATGTTTCACCACGAATTTCATTGGCTTATAAAATCAATCGTTATCATAACGTATCGGCTTTTTATGGTGAATACTTCCAATCGCCCATGCAGGAATTGGGTTATGCAAATCCAACTGGTTTCATGAAATCCCGTCAATATTTAGTCAATTATTTCTACCAAAAAGACAAGCAGACCATTCGCGTAGAATTGTACCAAAAGGATTATGAAGATTTGGTGCGTAATGACGGAGCTTTTAATTATGTACAAAATGGAAATGGTTTTGCAAGAGGAATTGATTTTTTCTGGCGAAATAATGGTAGTCATATTAAGGATTTGCAGTATTGGGTTTCGTATTCGTACATTGATACAAAGCGTTTGTACAAAGATTTTCCGGTGGAAGCACAACCCGGATTTGTTGCGAATCATAATTTGTCCATTGTTGGGAAATATTGGATTCAGGATTGGCGTTCGCAGATTGGATTTACGTATCAGTTTGGCTCAGGA
>CALLXZ010000096.1 GCA_937875605.1 uncultured Moheibacter sp. | reverse complement strand
TTGAAATTTCTCCGGATTATGCTTCCAATTGATGGTAAATTCTTTTTGATTTACTTCTTTTTCTATCGTTTCTTTTCGTAATGATTTTATTTCCTGCGAATTCTCAGATGAGAACTCAATAAATGAAACCATCAATTGATACGTCGCATCCACTCTTTGCGGATAAGATTTCAACATATGCGTTTCCGGCACAAAACAAAACGTACTCCACAGCGTCCCAAATCCGCTCGAATAGCGAGGTGAATCTACATATTCGTTCCATCCGTCATCCGGCGTTTTGCCCCAAACATTTACATACGGAATCAGGTCGTAGCCTTTTTTCTGCATAGATTTGTAAAGAGCCGGCTCAAAAACTTGATTCATATATTTTCCCATTTCACCACCCAATTTGCTGTGTTGAGAAGTTAACAATGTCATAACGTGTTGATAATCTGCTCCATTACTGACATGATTATCTACAAAAACATCCGGATTTAATTCATGGAAAATGGTGGCAAACGAACGGGCATTTCGGGAATCGCATTTTATATAATCCCGATTCAAATCTAAATTCTGAGCATTTCCGCGCGAACCAAATTCCGTCGGTCCGTTTTGGTCTACGCGGTAAAATTCAGTTCGATCCAACGCTCCTCCAATGTTATAAACCGGAAGAATCGCCAAAACCAGATTTTCAGGAAGTTTAAATTTTCCTTCGGCAATATCTCTTCCCAATAGCATACTGGCATCAATTCCGTCCGGTTCTCCCGGATGAATTCCATTGTTTATGAGTAGGATAATTTTATTTTGCTGACGAATTTTTTCCAAATCAAATTCACCGGAATTATCAATTAATATCAAATGCAAAGGATAACCTGAGTCAGTCTGTCCTTTTTCTGTCATTTGAATTTTAGAAGAATTTTGATCCAATTTTTTCCAGAAATCGATAATCTCAAAATAAGTAGAAGTTTCTTTCCCATCAGTTAGTTCAAAAGGAATTTTCATGTTTTGGGAATAATTAAATTGAAATAAAAAAAATAAAATTCCGAATAAAATCTTGCACATCATTTTACAGCTTTCAGATTATAACCTGCTTTTCTCAAAAGATGAATTACGCCATTTTCACCTGCCAAGTGTGCAGCTCCCACTGCAATAAAAGAAGGTTTGGAATGAATTTCTTTTTCAATCACTGGAATCCAGTTTTTATTTCGTTTATCTAAAAATTCCTCTACATTTCCTTGCGGATATTTTGGATCTTCAAGTGTTGATTTTGTATAATCAAAAAGTGCCTGAACTTCCTGATTTCTATACAGACTTAGCATTTTATCCAATTCAGTCTGAGCTTCTTCAAAATTTTCAATCAAATATGAAATCGCTGCTATGGCTTCAGAATCGGGTTGTGAAAGCAAAACTTCTATTTGGGTTTCCACAGATTCCAGACCTATTATTTCTTTTTTTTCGTTTTGAGCTTCCGTCGTCAACATCATATCATATCCCAAATCTACCGGACATTTGATCGCAAGCAAACCTATCTGAACCGAAAGTGTCGGAAGATTTAAACTTTCAAACATCGCCAAACGCATTCCCATCTTAGCATTCATCAAAGAATCAACTTTTCCTGCAAGTTCATTTCCTATCTTCTCGGTTACGGTTTTACCATCTTTGGAAAGTGCTGCCTGCATCATTTTAGTCATCATTTGAGGATCATCCATGTCCAATTCCAGAATGAGCTGTTCCGTTTTATCAAATGCTTTTTGCATTTCAGGGCGCATTTCTACTTCTCCTTGACACGCAATGTGAACTGTTCCAAATAAATAGGAAGATTGACCTAAACCATTACCTGAAATTTCCCATAAAAGTGCTTTTTCTTTTATTTCCTGCGAATTTCCAATTTGAATAAAGACTAAACAAACAAGAAAAAATATTTTCTTCATGTAAATTAATATTTGAAATCGAAAAGTACAAAATTTGAGGGAAATTAAAGAGTTACGGTTCATTTAACTTTCTTATTTTTGCGCCGAATTTCTATTTAAAGAAATATGAAACTATTAACTAGCATTCTTTTAATTTTCTTTTCGACAATTGTGTTCGGACAGATTGACTTGAAAACCGGTGATCAAATAAAAGCCGGAAATTTGATTTTAACCAATGGAGAAACCATCCCATTTTACAGTTTGGAATATGGAGCTGATGAGAGAATTTCTTATGTCAATACGGAGAATTTGGAAACGGAATTTCTTTATATGAATTCTATAAAATCTATTGAGCAAATGGATATAAGTGCTGGTCAAGTTTTGGAAATTGAGAATAAACTGAAAGGAGAGCAGAAAATAGTAAGTGAGACATCTACTACCATCACTTATAAAGATAAATCAATTGAATTGACAAATCCGCAACCGGGGAAATCGGTCGTTTATTTTGTAAGAACCAATTCTTCCGGATATTTGATTAATTTCCGTCATTTTGATTACGATAAATTCATCGGAAAATTTGCCGGAGCAGGTTTTCTACGCTACGAATGCGATCCAGGAGAGCATGTATTTTGGGTAGGAGCTTCGAATTCTTCTTATGTTACTGCCAATCTGGAAGAAGGGAAAATTTACGTAATTGAAACAATTCCTGTGATGGGAATGGCTTATGCACGAGTTAAAATTGAAATTCCGGATCGCTTAAATCCTAAAAATTACACGAAACAGAAAAAAAGAATTTTCGCCATTTTAGCCGATAAAAAATTTGATAAAACCAATTCTAAAGATGAATTATATAGTACACAATCTGATTATGAAAATGAAATAAAAAGAGGTTTGGAAATTTATCAGAAAAGGTCTGAAAAAGAGCAAGATCATTTATTAAATGCACTCCATTATTTCGAATAATTAATCTAAAAATTTCTGTTTCAAATCAGGTGTGGGAAGCCAGCAACTTTCTTTTTTTCCAAACCATTTATAACGGTTTCTTGAAATCAAATCATATACTGCATTTCGTATGAATTTTGGGAAAATAAATAAAAATCCGGATAGTTTGTAAATTCCTTTTAATTCTCTTCCGATGCGGAGAGCTGCATCTGATTTCGTATAGAAATTTTCGCCTTCTACTAATATTAAGGATTTGAATTCTTCTTTGGGTAATTGATTTTTTTCTAAGAATTTTTGTCCGAAATCAGATTGAAGCGAAGCAAATTTGAATTGATTTTCCGGATCATTCTCAATTACTTTTTGCACCGTGGAATTACACAAATTACAAACGCCATCAAACAATATGATTTTTTCTGATTTCATATCGGTTTTATTCGCAAAAATTAATCCTTTCTATCGGTTTCGATATAAAAATTCCGGTCAATGCTGAAATTCTTCTCCAAATCATTTTTCAACGTTTCAGTTTTCCATTCGGCAGTTGGAAATAACCAAGTTTCAGAATTGGAAATTCTTACGGGCATATCAAATTTGTCCACAATATTTGTCCAACGATACGAAATCTCTTTTCCATTTATTTTATATTCCAAAGTCGGAATCATAGTCGTACGCAAATATTGATTAAAAAATTCGGTCAAATCAATTTTACTCATCTGACTCATATAATCCTCAATCTGTTTTGTAGTAACGGTTTGATGATAAAATTCTTCATTCAGCCCACGCAAAATCTGACGAAATAATTCATCGTTCTCCAATAATTGACGAAATGTATGAATCATATTGGCTCCTTTGTAATAAATATCGCCACTTCCCTCTTGATTTACCCCGTAAATTCCAATCATCGGGATATCATTTAAGATGTTCATTCGGGTTCCGATTACGTAATCATTTCCGGCTTCTTTTCCGAAAAGTTCTTGTGTATGAAGTGTTTCCGAATAAGCCGTAAAACTTTCATGAACCCACATATCGGCTACTTCTTTGGTGGTAATATTGTTTCCAAACCACTCATGTCCGGATTCATGAACCAATATAAAATCCCATTTCAATCCCCATCCTGAATTGGATAAATCTCTACCTAAATATCCGTTTTCAAAGTGATTCCCATAGGCAATCGCACTCTGATGTTCCATACCCAAATGAGGCGATTCCACTAATTTAAAACCGTCTTCATAAAAGGGATAAGGACCCATCCAATGTTCAAATGCTTTCAACATTTCTTTGGTTTGCTGAAATTGTTTTTCGGCTTTTTCACGATTATAATCCAATACCCAATAATTCAATGACAAATCCCCTTTTTCGCCCTTGTACGAATCTTTTATTTCGGTATAATGACCGATGTACGGAATGATATTGTAATTATTAATCGGATTTTTCACTTCCCAAACAAATTCCAATTTATCACCGATTTGGTTCATATCCACCAAACGTCCATTGCCGACCGCAATCAAATCTTCGGGAACTATTATGGATAAACTTGCACCTTGATCGGGTTCATCACCTTGATAATCCTTGTTTGGGTACCAAACGCTTGCGCCCAATCCCTGACAGGCAACTGACATCCAAGGGCGACCTTTTGCGTCCTTTTTAAAAATCCAACCTCCATCCCAAGGCGGATTGACAGCCACTATTGGATTTCCTGAAAATTCCATTTCTAATTTATAGGAGGATTTTGTTTTCCATTTTTCAGAAATAGTTAGAAAATACACATTTCCTTCTCTATTTATTTCTTTAACTTCTTTTCCGTTTAAAAGTACTTTTCCTAATTTCATCGGTTCCTGCAAATCAATTTGCATGATTTTACCCGGATTTTTCCCAAGAACTTCAAATAGAATTGTATTTTTTCCCTTGATGAATTTTTGTTCGAAATCTGGCTCTACCGAAATGTCATAACGAAGAACATTCCACCAACTACGAAATTCATTATCCGTTCCACGTAAAGAGTCTTGACGTGTATATTCTTTTTTATGATTGAGAATCTGCGCATTGGAAAAGAAACCGATGCATAAAAAAACAAGAAAAAATTGCTTCATATTTGTCTAATTGAGAATTCGAATTTACAATTTTTAGTGGTTATGTTAAAATTCAGATATTTTAACTAATTTTAAGAAAAATCACGCAACCTTTAAGAAAATTTTCATCTTAAAACTAAATACTCTACCCATGCTACAGAAAATTATATTTACCTTTTTTTATATCTTCCTGGTTTTCTTCATTGTATGTGAAAATTTCTTCCAATCTAAAAATGGAAACATCATCAGCGACCTGATGGATTAAAATTCACTTACGAAATGTAATTTCACAGAAGGGTATTTCTCTTGTGTCATTTGAATGGTAAAAGAGGAATCTGCTAAAAATACTAATTGCCCAAATTTATCATGCGCCAGATATTTTTGTTTGACTCTTTTAAATTCCTGAAATTCGGCTGACTTCTCATCTTCTACTTCCACCCAACAAGCTCTGAAAATCGAAATGGGTTCATACGAAACTTTCGCTCCATATTCGTGTTCCAAACGATATTGAATGACTTCATACTGTAAAGCTCCCACCGTTCCGATGATTTTTCGGTTGTTCATTTCCAGCGTAAATAATTGCGCTACCCCTTCATCCATTAATTGATCTACTCCTTTCTCCAATTGTTTAGCTTTCAATGGGTCAGCGTTATTTATGTAACGGAAATGTTCAGGTGAAAAAGAAGGAATTCCTTTGAACATCATTTTTTCGCCTTCCGTTAAGGTATCTCCAATTCTGAAATTTCCGGTATCATGTAAACCTACAATATCTCCGGCAAAACTCTCGTCCACAACTTCTTTCTTATCAGCAAAAAAAGCATTCGGACTACTGAATTTCATGTTTTTGTCCAGTCGGACGTGTAGATAATTTTTATTTCTTTCAAATTTACCAGATACAATTTTCACAAAAGCCAGACGGTCTCGGTGTTTTGGATCCATGTTGGCATGAATCTTAAAAACAAATCCTGAAAAATTATTTTCAAAAGGTTCGACAATTCGTGAAGTGGTTTCTTTTGCTTGCGGATGTGGAGCAATGTCCACAAATGCATCCAATAATTCCCGCACCCCGAAATTATTCAAAGCTGAACCAAAAAACACAGGTTGCAATTTTCCGCTCATGTATTCGTTTTCATCAAATTCCGGATAAACTTCTGTGATCAATTCGATTTCGTTTCGCAAATTTTCAGCATAGGTCTCACCGATAATGGTATCCAATTCAGGATCTTCCAAATTGTCAAATGCTATGGAATCGGAGATTTTTTGTTTATTCTCGTTCGAGAATAAACCAATGTTTTTTTCCCAAATATTATAAATTCCTTTAAAAGTAGAACCAATACCAATCGGCCAGGAAAGCGGCGTAACACGCAAACTTAACTTCTGTTCGATTTCATCCATCAAATCAAAAGCATCTTTTCCTTCTCGATCCATTTTATTAACGAAAACGAGCATTGGGATGTTCCGCATTCTACACACTTCCACAAGTTTTTCGGTTTGCTCCTCCACTCCTTTTGCCACATCGACCACGACAATTACGGAGTCTACCGCAGTCAACGTACGAAAAGTATCTTCTGCAAAATCTTTATGTCCCGGCGTATCAAGAATGTTTATTTTTCGATCTCTGTAATCAAAAGCCAAAACAGACGTAGCAACTGAAATCCCTCTTTGACGTTCGATTTCCATAAAGTCAGAAGTCGCGCCTTTTTTAATTTTATTACTCTTTACGGCACCTGCTTCCTGAATCGCACCCCCGAAAAGAAGTAATTTTTCGGTTAAAGTTGTTTTTCCGGCATCTGGATGCGCTACAATTCCAAAAGTTTTTCTGCGGCTGATTTCTTTTTCTAAAGACATACGTAAAATTTGCGGGTGCAAAGATAAGTAATCCCTTCGGGTTATTTTAAATGTAAAATTTAGAATATAAAAACAGAATAGAAATTAAAGCATAAAAACATCTTCAATCGAAGACGCAGACTGATAATAATGAATTACTTGGTCGGCATCTATAACATAAACCACAGCCGTTACAGAAGTATATTTTCCAGTTTTAGATTCTTTCATTTGAAACTGTGGACGTGAACCGTCAAACAATCTTTGTACTTCTGCAATTCTTTTATTATCAGACGGAACGATAAATTTGAATGTATAATTTGACGGAAATTCAGTCGTATCATCCAGTCTGTCTTTGAATTTTTTATAGAATTCTTCTTTTTCCTTTGGTGTCATAGTACTTTTTATTCTTTAATTAAATTATCAAGTATGGAAACTAATTGTTGGTTTACTTTTCCGGTTTCATAATCCATAGGACGTGGTGGATTTTCATTGATGATCTCTCCATCTTTTCCTATGATGATGAATTTGGGAATGGATGAAATTTCATAATCCTGATGAAAAGAAGTTCCTTTTCCGGCAAATAACTGAATTCCGCCCATTTGCTTTTCCTGAACCATTTTCTGCCACTTTGCTTTATCACGATCATTATCAACCGAAATACTGACGAATTCTATGTTACTATCACGGTATTTTTCTTCCAACTCTTTCATCGCCGGAAGTTGTTGTAAACAAGGACGACACCAAGTTGCCCAAATATCCACGTATAAATATTTTCCTTTTAAATCTGAAAGCGAAATACGATTTCCTTCGATAGAATTAAACGCAAATTCCGGAGCAAATTCTTTATGAGCTGCAATTTCCTCTGCCGTTTTTTCGGTAATTCCTCCTACTTCAACTTCTTCCTTTTTTTCACAACTCCATACAAATGCCATAAAAACAAGGAAAAGACAAATATTTCGTTTCATGTATCTTGAATTAAACAAACAAAAATATAGAATTTATAGCATTCTTTTAAATGAATTGGAATTAATATCCCAATAAACTTGACAACGGGGTATACGGGATTGTATATTTGCGCAAATATTATATGATATCAAATCGCCACTAACTATATAGTTTGCTTGCAAACTCAAATGAATTAAAAGGCTATATAATATATACATTAACAAAATAAAATTCGAATATATGAAAATGAAGACCTCCGATTTTAATTTTAAATTGCCTGAAGAACTTTTGGCCGAACATCCTTCTGAACAACGTGACGAAGCGAAACTAATGGTTCTGGACAGAAAAACGGAAACAATTGAACATAAATTATTCAAAGATTTAATTGATTATTTCGATGAAGGTGATGTCATGATTATGAACAACACTAAAGTTTTTCCGGCTCGTCTGATGGGAAACAAAGAAAAAACCGGAGCTAAAATAGAAGTTTTCTTATTGAGAGAATTGGATGCTGAAACCCGACTTTGGGATGTTTTGGTAGACCCAGCAAGGAAAATAAGAATCGGTAACAAATTATTTTTCGGAGACGATGACAGTTTAGTCGCTGAAGTTGTGGATAATACGACTTCTCGTGGCAGAACTTTACGTTTCCTTTTTGATGGTTCGTATGAAGAGTTCCGTCAGGCATTGGAGGATTTAGGAGAAACTCCCCTTCCAAAATACATCAAACGTGAAGTAGTTCCGGAAGATGCAGATCGTTACCAAACGATTTATGCTAAACATGAGGGAGCTGTTGCAGCTCCAACTGCGGGTTTACATTTTTCTAAACATTTATTGAAACGATTGGAAATAAAAGGTGTTGATTTTGCTGAATTGACTTTGCATGTAGGATTGGGAACTTTTGCTCCGGTAGAGGTCGAAGATTTGTCCAAACACAAAATGGAATCGGAACAAGTTATCATTCCTGAAGAAACTGCAAATATTGTGAATGCTGCTATTGATGCAAAAAAACGTGTTTGTGCTGTAGGAACTACTTCCATGCGTGCAATTGAAAGTTCTGTTTCGGCTAATAACCACTTGAATCCGTTTAATGGTTGGACCAATAAATTTATTCATCCGCCTTACGATTTCGGTGTTGCCAACTGTATGATCACTAATTTTCATACACCCAAATCAACGCTAATTATGATGGTGAGTGCTTTTACAGGACATGATTTGCTTATGAAAGCCTATAAAGAAGCTGTCAAAGAAAAATACAAATTTTACTCCTACGGTGATGCGATGTTGATCATCTAATTCACCCGAATTGATGAATTAAAAAATTATAAAAATCCATACATTCGTTAAAGTTTTTAAAATTTTAACGAATGTTGTATTTTATAATACCTGCCGCAATTTTAGTTGGAGTTGCATTTTACTTCATAGCTATTTACAATAAACTTATCAAGCTACGAAATCTCGTAGACGAAGCATGGAGCGGAATAGACGTTTTTCTAAAAAAACGTTATGATCTCATTCCCAATTTAGTAGAGACCGTAAAAGGCTACGCTTCTCACGAAAAAGAAACGCTTGAAAACATCACTAAAGCCCGTTCTCAGGCGATAGGCGCTAATTCGGTTGAAGATAAGCAAGCAGCCGAACAGAATTTTAATCGTGCGCTGATGAATGTTTTGGCGTTATCCGAAAACTATCCGGAACTAAAAGCCAATACAAATTTTCAGCAGTTGCAAAGCGAACTTACGAGTATCGAAGGTGATATAGAAAAAGCAAGAAGATACTATAACGGAACCGCTCGTGATTATAACATCGTGAAAGAATCCTTTCCAAGTAATGTGGTTGCGAATTCTTTTAATTTCCAAAAATACCCGTTCTTCGAAATAGAAAATGCTGAAGAAAGAAATGTTCCGAATGTAAAATTCTAATTATGAGCAAATTAATTAGATTTATCTTAATAGTTAGTTCACTGTTATTTTTGAATACGAGCATTAGTTTTGCTCAAAAATATAGCCATTATTCAGAACGAATTTTAAGCTTTCATACTGACATAGTTGTCGACACGATTTCCAAAATTATCGTTACCGAAAACATAAAAGTCAAAGCAAATCAAACCGATATACAACGCGGAATTTATAGGTCGCTGCCCAACAAACGAAATATTCAGGAAAAGTCTTTTTATGTCAAATACAAAGTAACTTCTGTAAAAAAAGATGGAAGAGAAGAACCTTATAAAACCGTTTATGAAAACGGAAATTACGTAATTTACATCGGTGATGAAGATATTTTTTTAAACAGTGGAATTTATGAATATGAACTGACCTATGAAACGTTTCGCCAAATCGGATTTTTTGAAGATTTTGATGAATTATATTGGAATGTAAATGGAAATTACTGGAATTTTCCGGCAGACCAAGTCAGCGCTACCATCCATCTACCGAAAGGTGCAAGAATTATACAAAGTGCTTGTTATACCGGATATTACAAAAGCGATTCGCATAATTGTGAATCAAAAAATCTTTCGTCAAATAGCATTCAATGGTCGGCAAAAGATCTGGGTGTTCAAGAAGGTCTGACCATCGCCATCGGATTTGAAAAAGGATTAATTCAAGAACCAAAACTTCCTGCATATTTACAGACTCAAAATTTAATCAAGCTATTACTTGGATTCTCTGCGGTGCTTCTGGCATTTCTCGCAATATTATGGATGCGATTTGGAATTGACCCAAGAAAACCAACCGTTATCCCAGAGTTCGAACCACCACTAAATCTTTCTCCGGCTGCAATCGGTTATATAAAAAACGGAAAATATTCGCACAATCACCTTACAGCAACCATCGTTAATTTAGCGGTAAAAGGTTTTGTCAAAATTTCTGAAAAAAGTGAATCCAAACTTTTTGGTTTGACTAAATCGACGACCTATAAAGTAACTAAAATTCAGGATGCAAAAGGAAATTTGACCACCGAAGAAAGAGAATTACTAAACGATATGAGAGATTCTATGACCATAGATGGAACGTATGATTCGTCTATCGCTTCTATGGTAACTACTTTTCAAAGTCGAATGAAAGCCAAGAAAAAAGAATTGATAAACAAAGGCAACAACCGAAATAAAATCATCATTCCATTTCTTTTGATTTCAATTGTTTATTGGTTCATTATAATTTCATCTTACATTAATTTATTCAATATCAATAAATTGATTATCGGAATTATCTTGTACGGTGTTTCTTTCATCATCTATGTTTCCATCTTTTCGATTCCGACTTTGCGCTATAAATCTATCTTGTTTTGGTTTTGGCCCCTTTTTCCGTTAGGTGCGATATTCATATACTGGAAATACATTGACAATCAGATAGAACCGTTTAATTTAGCGTATGTCTTTTTAGTTGTCAGTTTGGTTATTCTCACATTTTTCAAATTTCTAATTGAAAAACCGGGAAAAGAATATTTAGAAAAAAGATCCAAAATTCAAGGATTTCAAATGTATTTATCAGCGGCTGAAAATCAACAACTTAAATTTCATAATTCCCCTAAAATGACGCCCGAAATTTTTGAAAAAATGTTACCATTTGCTATAGCATTGAGTGTGGACGATATTTGGGGTGAAAAATTTGATAAATTTCTAAAAATCAATAACCAAGAATATAAAAACGAATGGTACACAGGTGGAATGCACGGCTTCACTTCCAGCATAAACAATTCGTTTAGCGATGGATTCTCACGCTCAATTTCTTCTTCTACCATAGCCCCGAGCGATAGCAGTTCAGGTTCAGGTGGTGGTGGATTTTCAGGCGGCGGTGGCGGAGGCGGCGGTGGAGGTGGCTGGTAATCTGTTTTGAAATCCTATAGTTGTTTTCTCACATTTAATTCCGAATTTTGCACTTCCAAAGATTTCGAAAAATTGACTAAAAAGGACATCCGAAAATTATCTCTTCCCGAATTGGAAGCGCATCTTACTTCAGTTGGCGAAAAATCCTTTCGTGCCAAACAAATCTATGAGTGGCTTTGGCAAAAAAATGCGCACGATTTTGAGGATATGACTAATTTGTCAAAAAAATTGCGGGATGAATTGGATCAAATCTTTTCGATCCAAAATGCAAACGTCGATTTATTGCAAAAATCCAATGACGGAACCATCAAAAACGGTGTGAAACTGCACGATGGATTGATGGTCGAATCGGTGTTAATTCCCACTGAAACAAGGACTACAGCTTGTGTTTCTTCACAAGTTGGTTGTTCGCTCAATTGCGAATTCTGCGCAACCGCCAAATTGAAACGTATGCGAAATCTGGAAGTTGCCGAAATCATAGATCAAGTTGCACTGATCGACCGTCAAAGCAAAGAATATTTTGACCGTCCACTTTCCAACATTGTTTTTATGGGAATGGGCGAACCTATGATGAACTATAAAAATGTGGTGGATGCCATCCGAAAAATAACGACTCCGGAAGGTTTAGGAATGTCTCCAAGAAGAATTACTGTTTCGACTTCGGGAATTCCTAAAATGATCAAAATGCTTGCTGACGAAAATCTGAAAGTTAAATTGGCGCTGTCATTGCATACCGCAATTGAACACAAACGAAATG
>CALLXZ010000095.1 GCA_937875605.1 uncultured Moheibacter sp. | reverse complement strand
CCTACTTGGAAATCAACGTTTTCTTTGTTTAAAAAATTACTGAAAGTTCCTCTGGAATAAAAGGATTCGGAAGAAGCATACGTTTTGTAATCTCCTTCGGAAAAAATAGATCGGCTTGGGACATCATAAACATAGAATTGTAATTTTCTATCTTGCGACTGATAGGAAAAATCTCCGATGAATTTTATACGATTAAATAATTTAGCATCTACATTTAAATGATGAATCCATCTTTCGGTTTCATAATTTCGATCGTTGGCAACATAAGTTTGATTCCCTCCTCCTAGCGGAATTGGATTTATAGAGGGATTATAATAGTTTATATCTTCATGCAGATAATTGGCTTTGTAGAAAATTCTCAAATCCTTGCCACGGTAATTAATCATTCCGTTTGCATTCCAGGTTTCTTTTGGAAGCCATTCATAACCTCTGTTTTCCAATACTTTTGAGCCGTCTTTCTCGCCCCAATATCCTTGAAAATCATTTCGGTTTATGCCCAAAGAAGCAAACCAATTATCGGAAATATTATGCGAAACTTCCAGCCCTTGGATATGACGACCCTTTCCTTTTGATAAACCACTTCCTTCGTACCAATCATATTCTTTATTGACCGTTTCTTCTTGAATCAAAGCATTTATTTTCCATTTTGTCAATATGGATTTTTTGGTGATGATATTGATGACTCCGGTAAGTGCATTATTCCCGTAATCAACGCCCATTGCACCTTTCACGATTTCAATTCGTTCTATGTTATCCAAATTTAACTTCGTTAAATCGATGTTTACGCCCATTCCGTGATCACCAACCACCGGAATATTATCAATTAAAATTTTCGTGTACTCACCTCCAAGTCCCATGATTTGAATTTCGGAATCACCGGTGCTGCGAGAAGGAAGAATCAACATATTAAGGTTCTGGTTCAGAACATCGGCAACCGTATTTCCAGCGAAATTCTTTATGTCTTCCTGCGAAATTACTTCAACCTGATAAATGGATTTATCTATGGATTGAGACGAATATTGTCCGGTTATGACTA
>CALLXZ010000094.1 GCA_937875605.1 uncultured Moheibacter sp. | reverse complement strand
GACCGGAGAAGGTCCTTCGCCCAAAGACGGAGGTTGGGCTTTTTGTTCAGGTGGTGACCAGCGTGTTCGCGGGAAATTTGGATATGAAGGTGAAGACAGAGTCGGAAGATTGAACATTTTGGAGGTTCAGCGTTTGATCCGTTTTTCGACCAAAGTGGTAATTGCAGTTGTGAACGGTTGGGCAGTGGGCGGCGGACATTCGCTTCACGTAGTTTGCGATATGACGATTGCTTCAAAAGAACATGCAATTTTCAAACAAACAGATGCTGATGTTGCCAGCTTTGATGGCGGATTTGGTTCGGCTTATCTGGCAAGGCAAGTTGGTCAGAAACGTGCAAGGGAAATTTTCTTTCTCGGATTGAATTATTCGGCGCAGGAAGCGTTTGATATGGGGATGGCAAATGCAGTCGTTCCACACGATGAACTGGAAGAATTCTCTTTTGACTGGGCGCAGGAAATATTGACAAAATCACCGACAGCTATCAAAATGTTAAAATTTGGCTTTAATTTAATTGATGACGGACTCATCGGACAACAGGTTTTTGCCGGTGAAGCAACCCGATTGGCGTATGGTACAGATGAAGCCGAAGAAGGACGAAATGCATTTCTGGAAAAGAGAAAACGAGATTTTGATAAGTTTAGATAAAATATAATTAATTGATTATGAGTAGATTGATTTTGTTTTCTTTTATTTTTATGTCAATGAATAATTCTGTTTCATTCTCTCAAGAAACAATTAATCATCAAACAAAAATGCCGACCGAATTTGGAGAATTTATCATTCCACTTTGGTCTAAAATTGTCTTGGAACTAAAAGAAAAGAAAAAAGGGAAATACGAATATCGAATTTTAAGCATCGAACCTCATACCGAAATGTATTCTTTCGATAAAGATGAGGACCTGTTTTCAAAAAATCCGATGAATAATACCATTGAAATTTTCTTTGTAGGTGCTTTTTATAATGAAGGAAAAGAAGACAAGGACTACAAATCGCTTTTACTTCTTCGAAATAATTCAGAGGTGATGCTAGATTATAGTGCTGATATCAAGTATTATTTTAATGACGACTTCGAAAACACAAGTATAATAGGTACTTTTCCAGGTGCAAGCGGAAGAGAAATTTGGGAACATAAAATAGATTTTATCAAACTTTATGATTTTAAATTGATGAAATTGAAATAATGAAAAAAGTCTTATTCATTTTTGTCCTTTTTCTACTCATCGGCTGTCATACGCAATCTAGGGAACAAAAAGCGATTGAATACAAAAATGGAAACGCTGAGTCTATCCTACCAAAACCGATTGGATTGCTAAATGATTTTTCGTATGCTTTTACTCCGGAACAAAGAAATAATTTGGAAGATTTTTTACAAGAATACGAACAAAAAACAACTAATCAGATTGCCGTTGTGACGATTGGTTCAATTGTACCTTATCAAAATATCGAAGATTTTTCCACAGATTTAGGAAACTTTTGGGGAGTGGGAATGACTGAGAAAGATAATGGTTTACTGATCGTGATGAGTATGAATGACAGGAATGTAAATATTTCGACTGGCACCGGAACAGCAAAAGTCATTTCCGATGAATTTCTGAAAAAAACCATTGATAATTTGATGATTCCAAAATTTAA
>CALLXZ010000093.1 GCA_937875605.1 uncultured Moheibacter sp. | reverse complement strand
TATGTCAAAACTTCTATCCGTTCTATTTATATTCGTTTCCTGTACTTTGTTTTCCCAAACCAAATTAATTGTAATGGATGGTTTTATGGAAGACCAACCGATGGAAGGAGTTGTTATCTTATCAGAGCAAAACATAGAATTAGGAAAAACCAATTCAAAAGGAATTTTTATAGTGCCTGCCGGAACGAACCAAATCCGACTTTTTTACGAAGGTTATCAAGAAAAAAAACTGTATGCTTATGGTCGGGATTTGGTGGTGCAATTGGAACCTATCATGGTGCAATTAAGTTCAACTGAAATAACAAACGACGATTCTGAAGCGCGTAGAATCATCAGAGAAGTCATTCAAAACCGTAAAAAAAATAGTATCACCAATTTGAAATCCTACGAATACAAAAGTTATTCGAAGTTCTTGGTGACAGCCAATAAAGATTCTATGCCGTATATTTTATTTCCAAAAAACGAAAACGATTCGAGTTACAACGATGTCAGAAGATTATTGGATAAAAGCCATTTGATGTTGGGAGAACGTGCCATGGATCATAAATATTCCGATAAATATGGAAACAAAAATGTAGTAAAAGCTACCAGGATTTCCGGTACAAAAATTCCGCTCTATGAATTTGTAGCGATGCAGCCGATTTCCCATAATTTCGATGAAGATAAAATCGATTTTTTCTTTCGCGAATTTATCAATCCTGTTTCCAATTTGGGATTAAATGAATACCGTTATAGAATTTCGGAGGAAGAAACCTATGAAGGTAAAGAAATCATTGTGATTTCGTTTTTTCCACAAAAAAGAATTCCCAATAAACAACAAATCAAAGGAAATGTCTGGATCGATAAAAAAAATAATGCGATGGCACGCTTTTATGCCGAAAATCTTTCAGACACCAATGTTGCCGAATTAGAAGTAGATTGGACTCATGTGCGGGATTATTGGTTTCCGAAACAACAGCGTTTCCGCATGGATGGCGGCGCTATTTCTTATCCTTCCGTAAAAGACACGCTTTTGGAAGATGGGACGGTTCGGTTAGATACGATCAAAAAGAAAGAAAGGGTTTGGCTTCATTTAACAACTTCGTTTAAAGACATTATTTCACCCAAAGAATTCGAAGCAAAAGAATTCAGGGGTTATACGAATGAAATCGATCTAAATGCTATGGATAATTCGGATGTAACGCTGGAGGAATATCGGGATGATTCACTTACTGAAACTGAAATGAATACGTACATTAAAATTGATTCCATCGGTGAGAAATATAAAATGGATCGAAATATACGGTTGCTTCGGATCATCGGTTCAGGAGGAAAATATTCCATGGGGAAATTTGATGTCGATTTGACAAAGTTGTTTAATTATAATGATTATGAAGGATTTAGGATTGGTTTAGGTGGAAATACAAATTATAAATTAAATGAAGATTTTTCTCTAAACGGATATGTTGCTTATGGATTCAGAGACGAGAAATTCAAATTTGGAGGCGGTATGGATTGGTTTGTCAATAAACCTTATTCGGGTAAAGTTTTCGCAGCCTATGCACAAGATGTGGAAGCGTCGGGAAGAAATCCTATTTCGTTGCAAAACAATTATTTAAAATTCATAAATGGAAATTTAACCAATATTTATAACGATTATTTTTACAGCTTCCGAAAAGTCCAATTGGGTTACCAACAAGATTTATTTCAAAATATAACCTTTAGTATTTCAGGTATTTATAACGAAAAAACGGCGGAATTTAATTATCAATATTTGAATAATAGACTTGATGAAAAGTTTCTTTCGTTTGATACCGAATTAGCACTTCGCTGGGCTCCAAAAGATCAAAATGTACGAACGCCTTTTGGGAAAGTTACGATTTCCAGCGGCTTGCCTGTTTTCTATTTGACGCTGACCCAAGGTTGGAATGTTTTCAATGCTGATTATACGCCTACGAAATTGGATTTCACCTATCTGGATAAGTACCAAACTTTTTTAGGGCAAACCGACCTGCAAATTCGTACGGGAGCTGTGTTTGGAGAAACGCCTATTTTTAATTTATTTGAAGGAATGGGAAATGCCAAACGCGGCGATCAGATTTTAAAACATTTGGGTGTTTCGGGACTTAATAATTTTGAAACCATGTTGCCGGGAGAATTTTATTCGGATCGTTATTTTATGTTCAACCTTTCCCATAAAATCGCCGGATTCAAATTGATGAAACGCGAAGTTTTTCCGGAATTCATTTACCGTGGATTGATCGGAGATTTGAAAAAACCGGGAGATCATGGAAATATTTTCTTTCAAACGCCTGACAAATACTATCAGGAAGCCGGATTAGAATTCAATCAATTGATTTATGGTATTTTTGGAATTGGAACCTATTACCGATTTGGAACCTATGCACACGATACATTTGACCAGAATTTCTTTTTAAAATTAACGTTGCGATTTACTTTCTTTTAAATGGAAATCACCAAATCCATATCCATTTTTATACTTGCAGGATTATGTGAAATTGGCGGTGGTTATTTAATTTGGCTTTGGTTAAAAGAAGATAAACCCGTTTGGTACGGAATAATCGGAGCGTTTATTTTAGTATTTTATGGAGTTGTAGCAACTTGGCAAACAGAAAATTTCGCACGGGTTTATGCCACGTATGGAGGATTTTTCATTGTGATGTCAATTCTTTGGTCGATGAAATTTGATAAATTCATTCCTGATAAATATGATATTATAGGTGCAATAATCGCAATAATTGGAGTTGGAATTATTTATTATGCACCGAGAGATTAAATTCTAATGCTGATGCCCTGCAATCGTCAAATAAGCAATCAAAAATCCCAATAAAACCGTTGAAATTTTTTGCGCTTTGAACTTGTGACTGTCCGTACTTTCAAATAGGATAACGGTTGCGATGTGAATAAATATTCCCGCTACAAATGCGGATGCTTGCAGATGAAAATCGGCCATCACTGTTTCTCCAAATAAGACACCGAGCGGTCCCGCCATGGCAAATGCCAGCATAAAAAGTATTTGATACAACTTTTTAATTTTCATCTGCGAAATGGCTCCGTATAAAACCATGGAAACCGGAATGTTATGAATAAAAATCGCCCAAAGCAGATTATCGGAATGTTGGTGCATGATAGGCATTCCTTCAAAAAATGAATGTAAAAATAATCCGATGAATATGCTGATTGGAAAGGTCTTATTGGAATGCAGATGAACGTGTCCGTGCTCTGCTCCTTTGCTCAAAGATTCTACGATCATTTGAAAAAACAAACCTCCCAAAACATATAATCCAATGATGTGGCTATGCACTTCATAAACGGTCGGGAAAATTTCCAAAACAGCCGTTGCCAAAAAATAAGCACCGCTGAAAGTCAATAAGAACTTGGTCAGTTTTTTATTTCGGACAAAAATCTGACCTAAAATACATCCGACTAAAATAGAAAGAATTAATATGGAAACTTCAAACATTAATGCAAAAGTAATTCAATTCGTTAAAAAATTCGTTAAAGAGAATATTATTGTTAAATTCGTAAAATTAACACGCACAAAATGAGGACAATTCTATTATCTATCTGTCTGGCGATTTCTATTTCCGGATATTCACAAAACATTATCGTAAATGCTACTTCCGCTCCTGAAACGGCTTTAAATGCTGAAGATCTTACACGAGAAGTTTTGATAGACGGAGGAGCTTGTTCTGATATCAGTAATTTTATAAAAAAGGATAATCCTCAAGCTCAATTTCCCAGTGCCAATAGAAGTTGGGGCTATTTTCAAAAAGGGAGTTCTAATTTTCCGTTTGAAAGCGGAATTGTAATGACATCAGGAAGAGCAACGGATGCCAAAGGACCCAATGGAGCAACCTCTAGTTATGGAAGCAATGGTTGGCTCGGTGAAAACATATTAAATACCATATCCGGTAATTCTACAAGAAATGCGACGGTTTTTGAATTTGATTTTGTGCCATATGGAAATGAAATTTCCTTCAATTATATTTTTGCATCCAATGAATATGAAGATGACTTTGGGATGGGTTTTGAGTGCGGTATTTATAATGACTCCTTTGCATTTGTGATCAGCGGTCCCGGTATAGTAAATGATATTGGAATACCGGGCAAGAATATTGCCCTTTTACCAAATGGAGATCCTGTAACGATAAATAATGTAAACGGTACAAATGATTGTGGAGATGATACGTATTTTGTTCATATAAATGATGGCGCACCTCCTATAAATTATAATGGGAGAACAACGCCTCTTACTGCTTATTCGCAGGTAATTCCCGGACAGACATATCGCATTAGACTGATGATTGCTGATGTATTTGATACCCAATATGACTCAGCTGTATTTCTCGAAGCTGGTTCTTTTAATTTAGGTTCTACATTTATTGATATGAATGGAACTGAAATCGGAGAAAATG
>CALLXZ010000092.1 GCA_937875605.1 uncultured Moheibacter sp. | reverse complement strand
TCCGGTTGATTTTTATTCATCTCAAACATTACCTTTTCCAAACTATCCAGTTTCTCTTTTTGGTATTGAGAAAATAAAATGGAAGAAATGAGTAAACTACCCAGAATTAAATAGATATTGAATTTTAAAGACAACAAAACAAGGATTTGGGATTAAATGTATTAAAAAATCTCAAATCCAAATCTTTCCCGGATTCATTATGTTTTTTGGATCGATAGTTTGTTTGATGGACTTTTGTAAATCCAAATTGGCTTGCGAAAATACAATAGGCAAGTAAGTTTTCTGAATCAATCCGATTCCATGTTCGCCCGAAATCGTTCCGCCTAATTTTTTAACTTCCTCAAATAATTGTTTTAAAATCAATTGAATTTCAGGATTATTGTACGAATTTTTATGTTCCGGATGATTGATTCGTACATGAAGATTTCCGTCGCCGGCGTGACCGTAACAAACCACTTTAAAATTATTTTCATCCGCGAATTTGTGTATAGCTTCTACTAATTTAGCCAAATTCGCTCTCGGAACTACGGTGTCTTCTTCGATGGTATAACCATTCATTTTCACGATTTCGGCTACTTTTCTTCTAATCATCCAGATGCGCTCTTTTTCCGTTTCGTTTTCTGCAAAAAGAATTTCGCCTACATCAAATTGCGAAACAACTTCCACACATTTCTGCAAATCCGAATCGATGTTTTCATCCAAAGAAATCAGCAAATGAGCCTGAACATCTGGTTGCAAAGAAAAATGAATAATTCCTAAAAATTCTATTGCCGCATGAATCGCACGTTGCTCCATAAACTCCAAAGTGGAAGGTCGGATTCCTGCATGAAATAGGGCAGAAACAGCATCACAAGCTTCGTGCAAATTTCGAAAAGGAACTAAAATCGAAATGTCTTGTTGAGGTCGTGGTAATACTTTCAGAACGGCTTTTGTGATGATCCCCAACGTCCCTTCGCTTCCCACAAATAATTGAGTCAAATTTAAACCTGTACTATTTTTCAACGTATTTGCACCTGTCCAGATGATTTCACCATTAGGCAAAACCACTTCCAGATTCAGAACATATTGTCCGGTTACCCCATATTTTACGGCTTTTGGACCGCCTGCATTCGTCGCGATGTTTCCACCTATGAACGAACTTTGCCAACTGCTCGGGTCGGGCGGATAAAATAAATTACGTTCGGAAAGTTCTTTTTGAAGCACATAATTGATAACTCCGGCTTCGATCGTTACCTGAAAATTCTTTTCATCAATTTCTATAATTCGATTTAATTTTTCAACTGAAATGACAATTCCCCCTTTTATAGGTAAAGCACCTCCCGCCAAACCCGTTCCGGCTCCGCGTGGCGTAATGAGCAATAATTCTTCATTGCAATATTTGACAATTTCTGAAACTTTTTCTGCTGTTTCAGGTTTTAAAACCAAATCGGGAAAGAACTGAAGTTTCTCAGTCGCATCGGAAGCATACATTTCAAAATCAGAAACCAACACATTTTCCTTTCCAATCAAATTCTGGAAAAACTGAATGTCATTTTCTGTGAGAACTTTATACTCCAAACTTTGAATATTTTAAATGATGAATTTTAAATTATAAATGTATAATTTTCAAATCAACTCATTTTCAAATTAATTACTTCTGTCTGAAATAAATCTCAATCGGAACGCCTGTAAAATCGAAATTTTTTCGTAATTGATTCTCTATAAATCGTTTATACGGCTCTTTTACGTATTGTGGCAGATTAGCGAAAAATGCAAATTGTGGTGTACGTGTTGGTAATTGTGTTACGTATTTTATTTTGATGTATTTTCCTTTGATCGCTGGTGGAGGAGTGATTTCCATGATCGGAAGCATCAATTCGTTTAATTTCGAAGTTTTAATTCGTTTATTTCGGTTTTCATTTACTTCCATGATGATTTCAACGGTTTTATGTACACGTTGCTTTGTCAAAGCAGAAATAAAAAGAATCGGCACATCATTAAACGGCGCAATTTTTTTACGAATTTCGGCTTCAAATTCTTTCATGGTATTGGTTTCTTTTTCCACCAAATCCCATTTGTTCACCAAAATCACAACGCCTTTCCGGTTTCGTTCCGCCAAAAATAAGATGTTCAAATCCTGGGCTTCGATTCCGCGTGTTCCGTCTACCATCAAGACACAAACGTCACATTCTTCCACTGCACGAACCGCACGCATGACCGAATAAAATTCCAAATCCTCACTGACTTTTCCTTTTTTTCGCATTCCTGCTGTGTCAATCAAAACAAATTCATGTCCGAATTTGTTATAAAGTGTTTCGATGGAATCCCGAGTGGTTCCGGCAATATCCGTTACGATGTTTCTTTCTTCGTCCAGCAAAGCATTGGTCAACGTAGATTTCCCGGCATTGGGACGTCCGACGATGGCTACTCTCGGCAAACCTTCAAATGGATCTTTATGATCAGCTTTGTCAAAATGTGTTACGACTTCATCCAATAATTCTCCTGTTCCGCTTCCGCTTTGAGAAGAAACCGTAAAAAATTGTTCGTAACCTAAATTGTAGAATTCGTAAGTATCATCTAAGTTTTTGTTGGTATCAACTTTATTAACCACCAATAAAACCGGTTTTTTGGATTTTCGAAGCAATTGTGCAACTTCTTTATCCATATCAGTCAAACCAACCTGATTGTCCACCATGAAAAGAATAACATTGGACTCCTCGATTGCTAATTCGACTTGTTTACGGATTTCCACTTCAAATGTATCATCTGAGCCAACGATGTATCCTCCGGTATCGATGATGGTAAATTCCTGACCATTCCAGTCGCTTTTTCCATAGTGGCGGTCACGTGTCACACCGGAAACATCATCTACGATGGCTTGGCGTTTTTGGACAAGACGGTTAAAAAATGTGGATTTCCCGACGTTGGGGCGCCCTACGATTGCTACTATATTTGCCATAAAAAATGTTTAATAAAAGATTTATTAATGGGTAACTCAACTATTTAGAGCCCAAATTTTTGGCAAAGGTAATCTTTTAAAAATTAGCATATAACAATCCATAGATTAATTTGAAGGGTATAAAATTCTTTTGCAATTTGACCTGAATTATATCCTAAATTTGCCGTCGTGTCCAGCATCATCTTACTTTTTCTTTGTTTGTCTTTGGGAATTTTCTTTCGCAGAACAAAGATTTTACCTAAAGAAGCACCGTTGGTTTTGAACCAATTTGTGATCAATATTTCATTGCCTGCGATGGCTTTATTCTACCTTTCAAAAATTGAAATCTCAACCCAATTGTTATTTCCATTGGGCGTTGCATGGATTGGATTTTTTTTTGCAGCGATTTTATTTATTAGTTTAGGGAAAATTTTTAATTGGTCAAAAAGCCTGATTGGATGCCTGATTCTCACGGGGGGATTGGGAAATACTTCTTTCGTTGGAATTCCGGTAGTTGAAGCACTTTATGGAAAAGAAGGGTTGAAAACTTTGGTTTTGGTCGATTTGCCAGGAACTTTCATGGTACTTTCCACAGTTGGAATTTTAACGGCAGCTACTTATTCACGCGGAAAAACGGATTTAAAGCAAATTTCAACGCGAATTCTAAAATTTCCACCTTTCATCGCGTTTTGCATCGGACTTTCAATTGCAATTTTAGGATTATCAATTCCTGAAGATATTGATATGGTTTTTGAAAAATTATCATTGACAATTACACCTTTGGCATTGGTTTCGGTAGGTTATCAATTGAAAATAGAACGAAAAAGCAAACATTGGAAATTTCTCGTTTTAGGATTGGGTTATCAGCTACTGATATGGCCTGCAGTCATTTTTATTTTATACAAATTCGTATTTAATCAATCGGGAATTCCATTTGAAGTCTGTGTAATCGAAGCCGCAATGGCACCAATGATTACGGCTTCGATTGTGGCTTCGTCTTATGGGTTGAAACCGAAATTAAGTTCTATGATGGTTGGTATCGGTATTCCGCTTTCCTTTCTTACAATGGCAGTTTGGTATTGGGTTTTAAGTATTAGTTAATTCTTTTTTTGAAAAGATTTAAAAACCAGATAAATAATTAATCCAACCGCAAAAACAGCGAGAATCCACTGGAATCCATCTAAAGAATTTGAAATTGTTTTTTCTACTTCCTCATTCATCTTGTAAAAATAATTTAAGTTTTTCATGAATCGCTTATATTTGACTTATTCAAATTCTGCTTCATGAAAATTTCTTACAATCTCCTGCTTTTTCTCTGTCTTGCACTTTTTCTCCTTCATTTGAATTA
>CALLXZ010000091.1 GCA_937875605.1 uncultured Moheibacter sp. | reverse complement strand
AGATTTCAAGAAATTTCAACAAAGTGCTTCGACTTTATATAGGAGCGGAAAATCTATTGAGTTATACGCAACACAATCCTATAATAGATGCACAAAATCCTTTCAGTAATTATTTCGATGGCGGAATGGTATATGCACCTATTATGCCTGCGAATTTTTATCTTGGAATCGATATTGATTTCTAAATTTCTGAATTCAAATATTAATGAAAACCTTATGGAATTATAAATCTATGAGGTTTTTATTTTCGAAATCATTAAATTTGATTTCAAATCTAAAATATGAAATATACAACTATCATCGGGATTTTAATGATCGCCATAGGATTGGTAGCATCATTTGTCGGAAATATCAATTTTGGAGAATTAATTGTAGAACCGGAATTTTCATTGGGAATTCTTTTTGGTGGCGGAATTGGAATTTTATTGGGTGGATTTATCGGTTGGCTGTACAAAAAACCGTATGCTTCCAAATCCAATAAATCCGTTTCGGATTCAACTGATTCTAATGCTTTGAATTAATTGAATTGCGTTTTCTGTTGATGATAGAAAAAGGCAGGAATCAGAATCAGTAATAAATAGGGCTGAATTAAAAAACGACGAATGTAAAATCCGATATTTTCACCCATTTTGAACTCTGTTTCGATGTTGTAAACATACAGTGGTAAAAGAATTGCCAAAAAGGCGATGAGAATATATGCCGAATATTTCACGTATTTCATTTTCCAGAAAATCAATCCGATAATTAAAATAGTAAGAAACGAATTCAGAAAATAGCGGAAAAGGATATGCAAAATTATTTTTCCCAAATTATATTCAGGAAAAGGAATGCTATAGAAATCACTTTTGAAATAGGCAAGAAAAGGATCGTAAAATAAGTCATTTTCAAATCGACGAACCAAAATCAGACAGAAAACCAAACCTGTTGCTAAAATATATCTAAGCCATTTATTCATCGGACTTCGGAATTGATTTTAATGCAAAATATTTTACCCAAATAATCCAAAGCAGTACAATTGTTCCGTATAGCATTGCTGGAAATAGGTAGTCATGCGCCATTTTCCCGTATTCATAATGGTATTTGAAGATGTAATTTATCACTACGATCCGGAAAACGTTCATGAGTTGGATGATAATTAATCCGCCAAAAATATACAATAAAGTTTGTTTCCATGTAGTTGAAAAAGCGGCAATGAATGCGACAAAAACTAGTATGATGGAAATCGCATTGCAACCTTCGTTCACATACGAAACCTTTTGTCCATCCATTAAAATCCAAGTCCAGGGACGGTTTGGGTCATCCACTGCTTCTGCCGGAAATCCAAGCGCATTTAAAGAAGTTTCTGTCCAGACAGCGACTTGATGGCTGTACGGATCAGGTTTGTTTTTATTGTGGTAGCCAGAAAGATAAAAATTGTAAGAAATCAATAAAACAACCCACACAACGATGAATTTCAAAATAAATATCAGAATGGGTTTAAAATCTTTCATTATCAACGGCGAATGATCGGCAAAGTTATCCAAAATTGGCGAATTAAACTTAAATTTGCAGTTCCAATAAAGCAAATATGGAACAGTTAAAACGACGAATTGATACTATTTTTAATTCTTCCCATTTATCAGATGAGAAACTTCAGAAAGTTTGTCAATTGTTACAGGATGAAATTTCTTATTACAATTGGGTGGGATTTTATTTTAGAAATGGAGAGAAAGAAGAATTGATCTTAGGGCCATACGTGGGTGCGGAAACCGATCACACCATCATTCCGTTTGGAAAAGGAATTTGTGGTCAAGTAGCGGTGTCCAATGAAACTTTTGTTGTTCCGGACGTTTCAGCTCAGGATAATTATCTTTCATGCAGCATCGAAACCAAATCTGAAATAGTTGTTCCCATTTTCAAAAATGGTGAAAATATAGGTCAGATCGATATTGACAGTCATGTCATTAATCCATTTACCAAAGAGGATGAAGATTTGTTGGAATATGTTTGCACAAGAGTTTCGGAAGTAATTTAATGAATGAAATTCTAACATATTTTCCTGATTTAACGGAAAAACAAATTGAACAATTTTCTCAATTGAAAGGATTGTATTTCGAATGGAATGAAAAAATCAATGTCATTTCTCGAAAAGACATTGATGAATTGTATATAAAACACATTTTGCATTCGCTTGCCATTGCAAAAGTCATGAAGTTCAAAGCAGGAAGTGAAGTGTTGGATGTGGGAACAGGTGGAGGTTTTCCGGGTATTCCGTTGGCGATTTTGTTTCCGGAAGTTCAGTTTCATCTTGTGGATTCAATTCAAAAGAAAATTTTGGTGGTAAGTGAAGTCTCCCATGCTTTGAAGTTGGAAAACGTGAAAGCAGAAACAGCACGCGTTGAAAATTTGAAGTTGAAATATGATTTCATCATAAGTCGCGCGGTTACACAAATGCCTAAATTCGTCGGGTGGGTTCGAAATAAAATCAAAAAAAATCACATAAATCCATTTTCAAACGGAATTTTATATTTGAAAGGCGGAGATTTATCGGAAGAATTAAAAGAATTCAAAACGGCAGATGTTTTTCCCATTTCTGATTATTTCAAAGAGGAATTTTTTGAAACCAAAAAAGTAGTGTATTTACCCTTGTGATTTCCTTAAAAATTGTTGAAAACTATTGATTTGAAAAGGGGTTTATAGTCCTAAATCCCTAAAAATTCCGTACCTTTGTTAGATTATAAAACTAAGAGATTTTATGAGTAAAAACACTTATACGGCTGATAGTATTCAGGCGTTAGAAGGCATTGAACACGTAAGGATGCGTCCTTCGATGTATATCGGAGACGTAGGAGCTAGAGGTTTACATCATTTGGTGTATGAGGTGGTGGATAATTCGATTGATGAGGCATTGGCCGGTCATTGTGACACCATATCCGTAATTATTCACGAAGGGAATTCAGTTACAGTAAGAGATAACGGACGGGGGATTCCTGTCGATATGCATAAAAAAGAAGGCAAGTCTGCTTTGGAGGTCGTAATGACCAAAATCGGAGCAGGTGGTAAATTTGATAAAGACAGTTACAAAGTTTCCGGTGGTTTGCACGGAGTCGGTGTTTCTTGTGTGAATGCACTTTCCGTAGATATGATCACGAAAGTTTACAGAAACGGGAATATTTACCGTCAACATTATCAAAAAGGTCATGCTGTAACCGAAGTGGAAGTAGTCGGGACAAGTGATGAAAATGGAACAGAACAGTTTTTCCAACCTGATAATACTATTTTTAACGAATTAGTGTATAACTATGCTACGCTTTCTAACAGGATGCGTGAATTGGCTTATCTGAACAGAGGTTTGACAATTACCATTACAGACGAAAGAGAGAAAAATGAAGATGGAAGCTTTTTAAGTGATACGTTTCATTCGGAAGGCGGCTTGAAAGAATTCGTAGAATTCATCGATGGAAATCGCGAAGCGCTTATGCAGGAAGTGATCTACATGGAGGGCGAACGTGATGAAATTCCGGTAGAAGTTGCGATGCGATATAATACTTCGTATACTGAAAATTTGCATTCATATGTAAATAATATCAATACGCATGAAGGAGGGACACATTTAGCCGGATTCCGCAGAGCATTAACAAGAACGTTGAAGAAATATGCCGATGAAAACTTCAATTTGGCAAAAGAAAAAGTAGAAATAGTAGGAGATGACTTCCGTGAAGGTCTGACGGCTATTATTTCGGTAAAGGTTATGGAGCCACAGTTTGAGGGACAGACTAAAACTAAATTGGGTAATTCCGATGTAAGTGGTGCGGTGGATAAAATCGTAGGCGAAATGCTGAGTAATTACCTCGAAGAGCATCCAAACGAAGCAAAAACGATCGTAGAAAAAGTAATTTTGGCGGCAAAAGCGAGACAGGCGGCTAAGAAAGCCCGTGAAATGATCCAACGTAAAAACCCGATGGGTGGAAGCGGACTTCCGGGGAAATTAGCAGATTGTTCGTCCAAAGATGCAGCAGAAAGTGAAATTTATCTTGTCGAGGGTGATTCCGCTGGGGGAACGGCCAAACAAGGTCGTGACCGTCATTTCCAAGCTATTTTACCTTTGAGAGGTAAGATTTTGAATGTGGAAAAAGCCATGACGCATAAAGTATTTGAAAACGAAGAGATTCGCAATATCTATACGGCTTTGGG
>CALLXZ010000090.1 GCA_937875605.1 uncultured Moheibacter sp. | reverse complement strand
TGGCTTCGCGAACGGTATTATTTCCGCGAAATGAAAACGAAGCGTTACTCACTCCACCACTGACCAAAGCTCCCGGTAGATTTTCTTTTATCCATTTGGTTCCCTCGAAAAAATCCAACGCATTTCGGCGATGCTCGTCCATTCCGGTTGCCAAAGGGAAAATATTCACATCGAAAATAATGTCGTTTTTCGGAAAACCAACTTCATTGACCAAAATATCATAGGAACGTTTACAGATTTCAATTCTTCGTTCCAAATTATCTGCCTGACCGATTTCGTCAAATGCCATCACAATGGCGGCTGCTCCGTATCGACGAATTTTTCTGGCTTGTTTGATGAATTGTTCTTCGCCTTCCTTCAAACTGATCGAATTCACAATCGCTTTTCCCTGTACATTTTTCAATCCTTCTTCGAGAATTTCCCATTTGGAAGAATCAATCATAATCGGCACTTTGGAAATATCGGGTTCAGCCGCAATCAGACGCAGAAAACGAACCATCGCTTCTTTACCATCGAGCATTCCTTCATCCATATTGATGTCGATAATTTGCGCTCCGCCATCGACCTGATCACGGGCAATCTGCAAAGCCGCTTCGTAATCGCCCGATTTTATTAGACTCAAAAAACGCTTCGAACCTGTGACATTGGTTCGTTCTCCAATATTGATGAAGTTTGAATTGTCCCGTATGTAGAGCGGTTCAAGTCCGCTTAAAGTTAGTTTTAAATTCATTTCTTTTTTTGTACAATGTAAAATGTATGAAGTACAATGTATTTTAATTCTCTATATTCAAACATCCAAAGTTTTGAAAACTTCGGAAGTCTATCAAGTTAATCAAACCAATTCTTTTAATTTCCTCGGTTCAAAATTTTTTGTAAAATCCGCAATCGCTTTGATATGTTCGGGTGTTGTTCCGCAACATCCACCGATGATGTTTACCCAACCGTTTTCAATCATTGGTTTTACATTTTCCAACATGATTTCGGGTGATTCGTCGTATCCGCCAAAAGCATTTGGCAATCCGGCATTTGGATATACACTCACATAAAAAGGAGAATGGTCGGACAAAGTTTCCACATACGGAATCATATCGGTCGCTCCCAAAGCACAATTCAGCCCGATGCTCAACAAAGGAATATGCAAAAGCGAAATCAAAAAAGCTTCTGTTGTCTGTCCGGAAAGAGTTCTTCCACTGCGGTCAGTAATCGTTCCCGAAGCCATGAGCGGAACCTGAATTCCGGTTTCGTCCATCGCTTCCATCACGCCGAAAAAAGCCGCTTTTGCATTTAAGGTATCAAAAATCGTTTCCACCAAAATCGCATGGACGCCTTCCTGAAGCAAAGGAATGGTTTGTTGTTTGTAAGTTTCGACCAATTCGTCATAATCCACATTTCGAAAAGCCGGATCGTTTACATCAGGCGAAATGG
>CALLXZ010000089.1 GCA_937875605.1 uncultured Moheibacter sp. | reverse complement strand
ATAAAATACCGCTTTGAACCATTCTTTGGGATTGTAAATTTCCATAGGACAAAGATAAATTTTCTTTAAAATCGGGTAGAATAAATTATTGAGAAACAGAATTACTAAATTTGCCTAAAATGAATTCCTTTCAAAAGATTATAATTCTTCCGTTTGTAGGATTGGTAAGGTTTTATCAATTGGCAATTTCACCTTGGATGGGTAGCAACTGCCGTTTCACACCAACTTGTTCGCATTATATGTTGGATGCGTTGCGTACGCACGGATTGATAAAAGGTTTATATTTGGGAACGAAAAGAATTTTCAGATGCCATCCCTGGGGTGGAAGCGGGTATGATCCCGTACCTAAAAAAGAAAAATTATGACAAATTTATTTTTGGCGATTACCTGGAATGTAGATCCGGTTTTATTTGATTTTGGATTTATCAAAATTCATTATTACAGTTTGATGTGGATTTTGGCGTTTGTGATGGGCTGGTATGTGATGAAAAAAATCATGGAAATTGATAGGGTGGACATCAAATTATTGGATCCGTTATTTCTATATGCTTTTCTGGGAGTCATCATCGGAGCAAGATTGGGAGAACTGTTTTATAATTTCGATCATTATTTAGCGAAGGATTGGAATGTAGCGCTTCTTGAAATCTTTTTACCGATTCAGGAAAATCCCGATTCATCTACATTATTTGGTTTATTACAAGGGTATGAATTTTCCGGATTCCGAGGTTTGGCGAGTCATGGTGCGGCATTAGGATTTCTGTTGACGGCTTATTTGTTTAACCGAAAATATTTAAAACGAAATCTTTTATGGTTGTTAGACAGAGTTGCGATTACGGTTCCGCTGGGTGGAGCAGCCATCCGTGTTGGGAATTTTATTAATTCGGAAATAGTTGGAAAACAAACCGATTTGCCTTGGGCGGTTAAGTTTGTTCAGCAAAGCTCGGGTTATGGAGAAGTAGTGGCAAGGCATCCGGCTCAGTTGTACGAAGCGATTTGTTATGTGTTGATTTTCTTTGTGATTTGGCATATTTATCGAAAAACCAATAAAAAATACCAACAAGGATATATTTTCGGATTATTCTTCGTGCTTTTATGGTGTGTGCGATTTTTTGTGGAATTTTTCAAGGAAGATCAAGGAGATGAATTTGTAGCGGAAGCGCTGAACATAGGATTGAATAACGGACAGATTTTGAGTATTCCGTTTATTCTTTTCGGATTAATTGTGATGATAACTTCCAAAAACAGAATGTATAAACAAGAGAATTGATAAATAAAAAATTGACAAATGAAAAAAATACTGATTGGTTTGACATTTCTAACGGCAGTGGTTGCTTGTGATAAAAATGGACAAAGTTCTGTGACAGAAGGTGATGTAGCACCTGTGGAAATTGCTTTTACCAAAAATGGAGAATTGGAATTTTTAAATGAGACAGGAGAGGCTTTTCAGAAAATTGATATCGAAATTGCCGATAATGCCAACAAGCGTGCAAGAGGACTGATGGACCGTTCCAAGATGGAAGATGGTCAGGGAATGCTGTTTATTTTTGATGATTCGGAAGTCCGAAAACATACGTTTTATATGAAGAATACAAGAATTCCTTTGGATATTATGTATTTCGATAAGGATTCGACTTTGATTAACATCGCGCGAAATGCGCAGCCGGGAGCTGATTCAGAAATGAGTGGTGGAACAGTAGCAGGAGCGACAAGCGACTCTAAATTTGTAGTAGAAATAAACGGTGGTTTGGCAGATAAATGGGGAATGAAGGAAGGTGTAACCAAAATTCGTTGGAATCAGAAATAATTATTTTTTATATTTATAAAGTATTAAAATAATAACATATGGGAATGATTAAAGAATTTAAAGAATTTGCCTTTAAGGGTAATGTAATAGATCTTGCAGTCGGTGTGATCATCGGAGCTGCATTTGGAGCAATTATAAGTTCTGCAGTAGATGATGTGATCACACCTTTAATTCTAACGCCTGTCATGGAAGCTTCAGGGGTTGAGAATTTAGATGAATTAGCCTGGAATGGCGTGAAGTATGGAAGTTTTCTTTCTGCGATTATTAAATTTTTGATGATTGCGATTGTATTATTTTTATTAATTAAAGGAGCTAATAAGATTAACAAAAAGCCAGAAGCTGCTCCCGCAGACCCTTCCAATGAGGAAGTTCTTTTGACGGAAATCAGAGATATTCTGAAGAATAAATAAAATTTACTCTTTAAATCGAATAGAGATGCCGGAATTTAGTTCCGGCTTTTTTGTTTGTAGTAGTTTATTTGATGAATTGAATTTATAAATCTAATGGGAGAGTTATTGAATGGATTTAATAAATATGATTAATTAGTTAGGGTAAATGATGGCATTGATCGATAGTTAATTTACATTTAAACTGAAACAATGGAAAGTTTATCGCAATAAAAAAGGGATGCAATTTGCATCCCTTTTACTATTTTTTAGAATAATTATTGTTTGTATTCTACTCCGTCAATTGCTTCACCATAAGGTTTAAAGACAACGCGACGGTTTTCTAAGTTTTTCCAAGCCGGACAGTTAGTTGTAGGATCACATTCTGTGTGTTTCAAATCAGATTTCCCTTTACCTACTGGCATCAACTGACTTGCAGAAATTCCTTTGTTTACTAAGTAACGTACTACGGAAGCCGCTCTTCTTTCAGATAAATTCTGGTTGTAAGCTACGCTACCTGCAGCATCTGTATGACCCTCTACTGTAAATTTGTAAGTAGGGTGTGCTTGTAAGATATAGAATGCTTGATCTAACTTAGCGTAAGAAACCT
Source organism: uncultured Moheibacter sp. (assembly GCA_937875605.1). Lineage (GTDB taxonomy): Bacteria > Bacteroidota > Bacteroidia > Flavobacteriales > Weeksellaceae > Moheibacter. Next base: position 288 of record CALLXZ010000089.1, on the reverse strand, counting down.
GACGGATAACATCTTTGTCATAGTCAAACTCAATACCTTGAAGTGCGTCTGTCAAAGACGATGCAATGGTTCCGATGCTCACCTCTACAATTGGTTTTGGACAACCATTGTTAGTTGGAGGGCCAGGGATTGTTGGACATTCGTCAATTGAATCCGGCACACCATCATTGTCAACATCTAGAGGACATCCTGCACCGTCTACTTTTATACCTTCTGGCGTACCAGGGCATTTATCATAGATATTACATACACCATCATTATCATCATCTGCACAAGGAATGTTTTCAG
>CALLXZ010000088.1 GCA_937875605.1 uncultured Moheibacter sp. | reverse complement strand
GGATTAACTTTTCCCAATCCCGTAGGTTTAGCCGCCGGATTTGATAAGGATGGGAAATTATACAAAGAATTGTCAAATTTTGGTTTTGGATTCATAGAAATCGGGACAGTGACACCCAAAGCCCAACCTGGAAATGACAAGAAACGATTATTTCGCTTAAAAGAAGATGAGGGAATCATCAACCGAATGGGTTTCAATAATAAAGGAGCTTGGGAAGCCGCAAAACGATTACGAAAAAATAAGAAAATATTAATCGGTGGAAACATCGGTAAAAACAAATTGACTTCCAACGAAAACGCAATTCATGATTATGAAATCTGTTTTGATGCATTGTACAGTGTGGTGGATTACTTTGTAGTAAATGTCAGCAGTCCCAATACTCCTAATCTTCGTGCCTTACAAGACAAAGAACCCTTGACCGAATTGCTTCAGCATCTGCAAAACCGGAATGTATCCAAACCAAAAGCAAAACCGATTTTACTGAAAATCGCTCCTGATCTGACTGACGAACAATTGCTCGATATCATTGAAATTGTAAAAAATACCGGAATTACAGGTGTGATTGCTACAAATACTACTCTTTCACGCGAAGGTTTGATTTCGGAAAATAAAGTGGAATCCGGCGGTTTAAGTGGAAAACCTTTGAAAGACCGATCAACCGAAGTCATCCGTTTTCTTTCGGAGAAAAGCGGAAAGGCATTCCCGATCATCGGGGTAGGAGGAATTCATTCGGCAGAAGATGCGTTTGAAAAATTAGAAGCAGGTGCATCGCTTGTTCAAATTTACACCGGATTTATTTATGAAGGTCCGGGGTTAATTAAAAGAATTAACCATAAAATTCTTCAAAATAAATCAAATTAATTTTACAAATAATCTTCGATATACTGCCCAATTATCGAAACTGTTTCGTTAAAATCCTGTGTGCTCCAGTTATCACCGTGTCCTCCGTTGTAAATTCGAAGTGTATTGTTAACACCAAATTGATCCAAATTTTGTTTCAAAGTTGTCCCGTTATTTTCAGGTACCAGAGGATCATCTGTCCCGAAAAACATACAAGTAGGAGAGGAGCTTGCAGTGACGTGAAAAGAAGGACTTAATTCGATTAAATAATTCGTTCCGGACGGATAAGCTGCGGGATCTACCAATGTTTGAACCATCATAGGAATATCAAAATTTTCTTCATAAAAAGGATCAGTGAAGTCCGTTGGTCCAACAATATTAGCTACGAATTTTACCTGATTAGATGTATCAAATTTATAATCATACATCATCGCCAGATGTCCTCCGGCGCTTGTCCCAATCATCCCGAATTCTGGAATGATAGACAATTCGTCCTTTTCAGAAGTCAGTTTCTGAACGATTTTCTGAATATCAAGAAACTGATTGGGAAACGCATATTGATTTTCATTTGCCAAAATGTAATTGACATTAGCAATAGCGTATGTAGGATACAAAGATTTTAAAAGTTGGACGGTTCCCTGCATATCGGATTTATCACCTGCAATCCATGCTCCTCCGTGAATGATCATGATGACTTTGGCATCAACATAGTTTCTTGATTGTGGCAGATATAAATCATATACTTGTTCAGGATGTGGTCCATAGGAAACGTTTAAAAGTGTTTCTTCTATTAGTGGCAGATTGCCGTGTCCAGATCCTTCGTCTGAATCAGAACAGGAATAGGTCAGAAAACCCAATAATAACAAAACGTAAACTGTTAAATTCTTCATAGTCAAATTCTTTTGGGTAAAACGAGAAGAAAGGACAATTCGTATAAACTAAAATTGAATTAAGACTTCCGTAAAATTTGGGAAACACCGGCTTGTGATTTCGGCATCACCGTCAAATCAGCGATCTGAACATTTTCAGGTTGCATAATGGCAAAATAAATGGATTCGGCTATGTCTTCTGGTTTGAGTGGTTGATATCCTGCATAAATTGAATTTGATTTATCAGCATCTCCTTTGAACCGAACCATAGAAAATTCAGTTTCCACTGCACCGGGAGCGATATTGATGACTTTAATTCCCAAAGAAAGTAAATCCATCCGCATTCCTTTGCTCAATGCTTCCACAGCCCATTTAGAAGCACAATAAGTTGTTCCAGTCGGATAAATATCTTTTCCTGAAATCGACGAAATATTGACAATTTGTGCGTTTTCAGAAGCATTCATCAACGGCAAAACCGCTTTGGTTACATAAATAATTCCTTTGACATTTCCGTCGATCATGGCTTCCAAATCTTCGATGTCGGCATCTTGAAAACTCGCCATTCCATGGGCATTTCCGGCATTGTTTACCAAAACGTCAATCTGACGAAAATTAGCAGGCAAACTGTCAATTACTTCAAAAACTTCTTCTTTTTTCCGCACATCAAATTTCAGCGTAGTCACCTTTGTAATCTCTGCTAATTCTGCACGGATTTCTTCCAACTTTTCGGCTCTTCTTCCGCATAAAATCAAGTTGAAATCTTGCGCTAGTTTTCGAGCAGTTGCTTTCCCAATTCCTGAAGTTGCACCGGTGATAAGAGCTGTTTTCATGGCTTTATTTAATTTAAATTTCAAATGTAGAAAGTTTTTGAGCAATCTTTCTTATTTTTGAAGAACAACTATCTAAAACATGAAAAAAATTGTAACTCTCTCGTTATTACTCTTTTTCCAACTTACCTTCTCCCAAAATTATCATCAGTACGTAAATCCCTTTATAGGAACGGGTGGTCATGGACATACATATCCAGGTGCCACGCTTCCTTTCGGTATGGTACAGCTTTCGCCTGACACTCGAATTGATGGAAGTTGGGACGGATGCAGCGGTTACCATTATTCGGACAATATTATTTACGGATTTTCCCATACGCATCTTAGCGGAACGGGTGTTTCTGATTATTGCGATATTATGTTGATGCCGACTATGGAAATTAATTCGTTGGTTCCGACAGATTATTCGTCTCGTTTCAGTCATTCCCGAGAAAAAGCATCTGTAGGTTATTATGCTGTTCATTTGGATAAATACAACATCGATGTGGAATTAACGACTTCATTGCGCGTTGGATTTCATAAATATACATTCAATAAAGAAGGAAAAGCCAATATCATTTTGGATTTGAAACACCGTGATAAATTGCTGAACGGAAAAATTAAAATAATTGATAATAAAACCTTAGAAGTTTACCGAAAAAGTGAAGCTTGGGCTACCAACCAACAGATTTGGGCACGAATTGAATTTAATCAACCCATGGAATTCGGGAAAATCAGTACACATCAAAATATTGAGAATTTGAATTATTCAAGTAAAATTATTGATAACGGACTGGTTATTTCAAAAAAAGTGAAAAAAGGAGAAGAACTGATGGTTAAAGTTTCGCTTTCTTTTACCGGATTTGACGGTGCAAAATTAAATGCAATTGAAATAAAAGATTGGGATTTTGAAAAAGTGAAAACCAAAGCAGAAGAAATCTGGAACAAAGAATTATCCAAAATAGAAGTCAAATCAAATGATACGGACAAATTGTCTGTTTTTTATACCGCTCTCTACCATACAATGATTCAGCCAAATATCGCTCAGGATCTGGATGGGAAATATATGGGTCGAGATTTTAAAATTCATAAAAATTCAGGATTTGATTATTACACAGTTTTTTCGCTTTGGGA
>CALLXZ010000087.1 GCA_937875605.1 uncultured Moheibacter sp. | reverse complement strand
GCAAATTCTTCGGAAACGCCAACTCGATGAACCACCATGAAATCTCCATTGGTGAGCCATGCTCCATCAATCTCATCATAAGTCGGTTCGAAATTAAAAATCACGGCTGCAGTAACGGCAATTTTTCCGCTATGAATCAGTACAAAATTTTGTTCTTTTTCTACATCGGCATGAACAGTTGAAAGATTGGGATACCCGTCTTGCCACTGTGTGCTTCCATCGTTTTTCCTGCGTTCGATGGATTGCTGAAGAATTTCCCAAATGGCGGGAATGTCTTCTGGAGTTGCTTTTCGGAAATCTAATTCTTCAATTTTCATACGATAAATTTAAGTTTTGTTTGGAATATGTAAAATGATAAATATTGATTTTTACAAGATTTTATAAAAGAATCGGGATTTGCGTGAAGGATGGAGCCATTGTCTGAGCTCTTCCCGTTTTTCACGGGAAAGCGAGTGGTGAGAGCCTGACCGCAACGCGAAGTGTAACGGAGTGGTGGGGTCACGCCAAAAAAACTCGAAGTTCGAAGTCCGAGTTTCGCATGTGGAAAAGTGTATTTAAACTTTGTCAAAGTATTCATATTTTCAATCAATTATATATTTAATACAAGAAATATTTGTAAATTTGCACCCACTTTGGTGGATTCAGAAACAAAGTGTTGAAAAACAAAGGTTTAACCACTCTCAAAATTCATTTCCGCTTTTATTTCGATGAGGATTTTTGGGATACAAATTTTTAAATTATGTCTAAAGAGACAAATCAAGCCGAGTTTGAAGAACAGGCACTAGACTTAGGTACTACTTCTACTCAATCAAATTCCAACGTTGCACCTGAAAGTTTTGACTGGGAATCCTTTGAATCAGGATTGGACGAAGAAGATCGTAAAGAAAAAGCTCAATTAGAGAAGATGTACGATGAAACTTTGGACGATTTGGATGAAAATGCGGTTTTCAAAGGAAAAGTAGTTCGTTTGACGGACAAAGAAGCAATCGTTGATATCAATTTCAAATCGGAAGGTGTTATCTCCTTGAATGAATTCCGTTACAATCCAAATCTTGCCGTAGGTGACGAAGTGGAAGTAATGGTAGATACACGTGAAGATAAAAACGGTCAATTAGTTCTTTCGCACAGAAAAGCGAGAACATTGAACGCTTGGGATGCTGTAAACAAAGCGCATGATAACCAGGAAATCGTAAACGGATACATCAAAGCTCGTACGAAGGGTGGTATGATCGTAGACGTTTTCGGAATCGAAGCTTTCTTACCAGGATCTCAAATCGATGTGAAACCAATCCGCGATTACGAACAATATGTTGGTAAAACAATGGAATTCAAAGTGGTTAAAATTAACCCGGAATTCAAAAACGTTGTTGTATCACACAAAGCGTTGATCGAAGCAGACATCGAAGAACAGAAAAAAGAAATCGTTGCTCAACTTGAAAAAGGACAAGTATTAGAAGGGGAAGTTAAAAACATCACTTCTTATGGTGTGTTCGTAGATTTAGGTGGAGTTGACGGTTTGATCCATATTACCGATCTTTCTTGGTCAAGAATCAACCACCCTTCCGAAATTTTGGAAGACGGTCAGAAAATCAATGTGGTTATCTTGGATTTCGACGAAGACAAAACAAGAATCCAGTTGGGTATCAAACAATTGGAAAAACACCCTTGGGAAGCTTTGGATCAAACATTGGCAGTTGGCGATAAAGTAAAAGGAAAAGTAGTTGTTTTGGCTGACTACGGTGCATTTGTTGAAGTTGCTCCAGGTGTAGAAGGTCTTATCCACGTTTCTGAAATGTCTTGGTCAACTCATTTACGTTCCGCTCAGGATTTCGTAAAAGTGGGTGACGAAGTAGAAGCTCAAATCTTAACTTTGGACAGAGACGAAAGAAAAATGTCTTTGGGTATCAAACAATTGACGCCAGATCCATGGACAGATATCACTACTAAATACCCTATCGGTTCTGAACACAAAGGGAAAGTAAGAAACTTTACGAACTTCGGTGTGTTTGTAGAATTGGAAGAAGGTGTAGACGGATTGATCTATATTTCTGATCTTTCTTGGACCAAAAAAATCAAACATCCATCTGAATTCACAAATGTGGACGATGTATTGGACGTAGTAGTTTTGGAATTGGATGTAGATTCTCGTCGTTTGAGCTTGGGTCACAAACAATTGACAGAAAACCCTTGGGATAAATACGAATCGAAATACGGAGTAGGCACACGCCACACCGGAAAAGCAGTTGATGTATTTGACAAAGGTGCTACTATTCAGTTTGAAGATGCTGACGTAGAAGCTTTCGCTCCATCCCGAACTTTGGAAAAAGAAGACGGATCTCGCGTGAAAAAAGGAGATGATTTGGAATTCGTAGTAATCGAGTTCAACAAAGAATTCCGTCGCGTAGTGGTTTCTCACACGGCAACTTTCCGTGAAGAGGAAGAAAAAGCAGCGAAAAAAGCAATTGAAACCCAAAACATCGAAACTTCTACTTTAGGAGACATCGACGGATTGGCAGAATTGAAAAAGAAAATGGAAGAAGGAGGAAACTAATTCTGAAGTTTTAATTTATAAATTAAAACCGTCCTTGTAAAAGGGCGGTTTTTTATTGAATTAAATTGTGAAAAACTTGTCACGTTCTATTTTAGATATGTAAAAAATCCGTTACACTTTGATTCGTGCAACGGATTTTAACTTTTTATCGAATGAATTCTTAATTCATAATCGCTTTTAATTTTTGCTCCAATTGTGCTTTCGGAACTACGCCGACTACTTTATCCACAACCTGACCGTCTTTAAAAAACAAGATAGTAGGAATGTTACGGATTCCGTATTCCGCTGCAATTTGCTGATTATTATCCACGTCCACTTTTGCCACTACGGCTTGTCCGTCAAATTCTTTTGCCAGTTCTTCAACCGTTGGAGCCACCATACGACATGGTCCGCACCAAGTTGCCCAAAAGTCAACCATTGCCGGTTTTCCTGCTTCCAAAACGTCTTTTGCAAACGATGAATCTGTTACTTCAAGTGCCATTTTTCAGTTATTTATTTTGATTAAACATTCAAAAGTAACGTAAATTTAATTAACGTTACTGTTAATTTCATAGGAAATATCAATGCTACGATAAAAGGATGAATTACTTTTTTGACTGTATAGTGTTTAATATGAAGCGTATTCGACCTCCAACACTTCTACTCTACCTCTCAATTCAGTCCTATTTTCAAATTAGGAATTTCCCTGAGCTCATTTAAAAGTTCCTTATTGATTTCTACTTTTGACTTATTGGCAGGCAATTTCAATTGGGTTTTATTGTCCAAATCATTCATCACAAACAAAACATTTTTATCGCCTTTGTGTTTGTCAAAAATGGTTTTGAGCGAATCGTACATTTCCTGCGTCAGGTCTGAAACGTTGACCGTCACTACAATTTTTTTAGTAATCGCTTCCAGTATTTCACTGAGCAACTGCATTTTATTGATGTTCACATAGACTCTTTTGCCCGTTGGTTTTCCTTCTTTGTCTTTAAAAATTCGTTCGGTGATGGACAATTTTGCGCCGATCATCATATTGGTTTGCAAAAAATGTTTGTGTTTCAGATAATCTTCTCCAAACAACATAAATTCGTAGGAATCATCATAATCTTCCAACGTAAAAACCCCAAATTCTCTTCCGTCTTTATTCGAAACTTTATGCTGGGCATCGGTGATAATTCCCGCCACTGAAAGCTCACGGCCGATTAATTTATCCTGATTTTCTTTGATTTGCTTTAATTTCGTGTTCTGGTAAAAATTAAATTCATCTAAATAATCATCGAGCGGATGCGAAGAAATATAAATTCCAACTACTTCTTTTTCCCTATTTAATTTCTGAATCGAATTCCACGGCTGGCAATTCTGAAGATGCGGTTTTATGATTTCAATTTCACCTGCCATATCTCCAAATAAAGAAGCTTGTGCGCTGTTTTTGGATTCTTGAAAAGAAGCGCCATAACGAATCAGTTTCTCCAAATTGGTTGAACCGTCTTCTTCATAAAAAAACTGTGCTCTGTGCACTTCAAATCCATCAAAACCGCCCGCCAAAGCTAAATTTTCAAGAGTTCGCTTATTGGCTTGTCTTAAATCAATTCGTTGTACAAAATCAAAAATGGTTTCAAACTTTCCATTTTCTTCCCTTTCACTCAAAATCGATTCTACGGCTGCACTTCCGACTCCTTTTACAGCACCCATCCCAAAACGAACGGCACCTTCCTGATTGACAGAAAACGAATAAGAACTTTCGTTTACATCCGGTCCTAAAACAGGAATTCCCATGGATTTACATTCTTCCATAAAGAAAGTTACCGATTTAATGTTGCTCATATTATTGCTCAAAACCGCTGCCATAAACTCAGCCGGATAATGCGCTTTTAAATAACCGGTGTGATAACCAATTAATGCATAACAAGTTGAATGCGATTTGTTGAATGCGTATTCAGCAAAGGCTTCCCAGTCATTCCATATTTTTTCCAAAACTTTCTGCGGATGGTTGTTGGCTTCTCCGCCTTCCAAAAATTTAGGCTTCATTTTATCCAAAACGTCACGCTGTTTTTTCCCCATTGCTTTTCGCAAAACGTCGGCTTCACCCTTTGTGAAATTGGCTAATTTTTGTGACAAAAGCATTACTTGCTCCTGATAAACCGTAATTCCATAAGTTTCCGCCAGATGTTCTTCCATTTCAGGAAGGTCATAAACGATTTCTTCAATTCCATGTTTTCGGTTGATGAAATTGGGGATGTATTGCAAAGGACCCGGACGATAAAGTGCATTCATCGCAATTAAATCATCAAATTTATCGGGCTTTAACGCTTTCATGTGTTTTTGCATTCCGGGCGATTCATATTGGAAAATCGCAATGGTTTCGGCGCGTTGGAAAAGTTCGTAGGTTTTAGCATCGTCCAAAGGAATTTCATCTGGATCAATCCGTATTCCATGATTTTTTTCAATTAAATCAATGGCATCGTTGATGATGGTTAAAGTTCGCAGTCCTAAAAAGTCCATTTTCAATAACCCAGCACTTTCCACCACCGAATTATCAAATTGGGTAACCAATAATTCTGCGTCTTTTGCTACCGCAACCGGCACTAATTCTCGGATATCTTTTGGCGTAATGATCACACCACACGCATGAATTCCCGTATTTCGCAAAGAACCCTCTATAACAGACGCTTGTTGAAGAGTTTTTCCCTCCAGCGTATCTTGTTCCACAATTCTTTTCAATTCCATCGAATCATTGAATTCATCCGGACCAAATGTTGATTTCAATGCTTTTTCATCCATCTTGAACAATTTGTTCAATTTGATGTGTGTTTTTTTTGCAATTCGATCAGTGTCCGGCAAAGGCAAATCCAGCACACGACCGGTGTCCCTAATCGCAGATTTTCCGGCCATCGTACCGTATGTAATGATTTGAGCCACCTGACTTTTTCCGTATTTATCGACCACCCATTGAATGATTTTATCACGTCCGCGGTCATCAAAATCGATATCGATATCCGGCAAGGAAACCCTGTCGGGATTTAGGAAACGCTCAAAAAGGAGATTGTATGCAATAGGATCTACGTTGGTAATTCCTATGCAATAAGCCACTGCGGAACCGGCAGCGGAACCTCTACCCGGACCCACCGAAACACCCATACTTCTTGCTTGCGACGTAAAATCCTGAACGATAAGAAAATAACCCGGATATCCGGTTCGCTCAATTGTATCCAATTCGAAATCCAAACGTTCTTTGATTTCCGGTGTGATTTCCTGATAACGTTTGTCGGCTCCTTTATAGGTAATGTGACGTAAATAAGCCATTTCTCCGCGCGTGCCATTGTCAAATTCATCTTCCGGATTTTTGAATTCCGGAGGAATACCAAATTTTGGAAGGAGAACATC
>CALLXZ010000086.1 GCA_937875605.1 uncultured Moheibacter sp. | reverse complement strand
AGCTTATAAAAAAAAGAATTGATTTTTGGGCTTGAAAAAATTATACACATGAGTAAAAACATTTTATTAACTACATTTTTTTGTGGCTTTTTTTGTCTTGTAAAAAGCTACCCTGTACCGGATTATTTGTCTTATTCACAAAAAATCAATTCTATATCTATCAATGAATCTTGTTCACATGGTTTTGGAACAATTGAAAGCATTTTATCAGGTGCTCCGGGATATGCAACCAACGGTGCTATTTCTGCCTTGGATGTGAAGGTTTCTGCTAATACTACATTTTCATTAGAAGAATTGACTTTTTACTCTCTAATAAGTTCAGAAGTAGAAAGTATCAACCTGACTTATTATAGAGACAATGAGGGAATCCCTGGAATTCAGATTGGAGAACAGCTAAATATCGTTCCGGAATCTCAGGAAGTAGTTGGCGTTTTTAGTGCTACCCGGAATATTTATGAAGTAAAATTAAACACTCAACCATTTGTTTTCGAAGCTGAAACGACTGAAGACAAAATTTTCTGGATAGGTATTTCAATCAATCATACTTCAAATGTATACATAGGTACCTCAAATGATCCTGTAACGGAGGGGCATCCTGCAGCCGTTTTTGTAACTGATTTCGGATGGATACCCGGAAACGGAACTGAAATTATTTATGAACTACGCGGTACCTGTGACGATTTAGAAGGTGAGGAAGACAGTTTATGTCAAACGGAAAATGAAGGAACATTTGAAAGTTCTGTTGGGTGCTCTCCTTTTCTGCAGGCAAAAATTGCTACCGACTTTATCGTTCAGGGAGGAAATCAATTTACACTTGATACAATTGAAGCAAATATATTTCTAAATGGAAATATAGCTTTTGCGGATGTTTTTTACTACAAAGACAACGATGGTTTTCCGGGAGAATTGATCAGTTCCCAAATGGGCATAATTCCCGATTCCCAAGAAGTTATATTTGAGAACTGGGAAAATCTTTACGATATTCATAAAATGGTTTTGGATGTTGAAAACATATATTTTCATGGAAGTGAGGACTTTAATGCAGAAACAAGTTATTGGATATCATTACAAGTAACTCCTGAAGATGCTACTCAAAATGAAAGTGTTTTTTGGGAAATGACCTCCACACATTCTCTGGGACAACCATTAGCCGCTCAAATCGGCAATGGAGACTGGTACTACCCTCTAGTAAACCACGATACCGTTTTTAATTTTCAGGGAGAATGTAATGAACTTGAAAGTATAGACGAAGTAATCGTATCTGTTTTAGAAGGAGAAGACAGGATTATTTCAGTAGGTGAAACAATTCCTTTATTGAGTGTTGTATTACCAGAAAATGCCAATCAGCAAGTGATCTGGAGCATTACAAATGGTAATGATGCTGTTTCTTTAGATGTATCTACCGGTGAGATTACAGGTTTAACGACAGGTTCTGCAACAATCAGAGCAACCTCAGTTCAGAATTCGGCAATTTTTGATGAAGTCAATGTTTGGGTTTTGGATGATGAGAATTGTTTAAATGTTGCATTCCTTAACAATTCACTATGGAATATCGGCACAAACAGCCGATTGGCAGTGGATTTGGATGTTGATCCCAATACAGATTTTAATCTAAAAGAGTTTCATTTAAATTTAGGATCTGCCGCTACTTATGTCAACATTATAATTCGAGGAGATTGGGGTGGACTTCCGGATGATGATAATACAATTGCCACAGTAAACAATGTACCGGTTATTGAGGTAATTAACCCATATCCTCCCAACTCTTTTTCATACGTGTACAAGTTAAACCTCGACCCATCAAATATTGTACTTAGCGGAGGTGAAGAAGGCAGAAAATACTGGATCGAAGTTATAACCGATGCTACCGCCTGGGAAACCAATCGCAATGCAGACCCAACGGGAAGCTTTGGCGCAGTTGTCAGTGTTGACAGCGGGGGTGTTTGGGGATTATATTTTGCAGAATACGTATATGCAGCACTTGGTGAATGCAGTCCTTCACTAGGCATTTCAGAACAAAATCAGGAGCAATTGGTTATTTATCCAAATCCTGTTGCTGATATCTTACATTTCAATAATAATAAAACAGTCGACTCTGTATCTATATATGATTTGACAGGAAGAATGGTTTTAGAAAGAATCGTAAATGCAAACTCAGAAATACTAAACGTGTCAGGACTTCCGGCGGGTGTTTACTTTTTGAAAGTGAAATCCGAAAAGAAAACGGAAACAGTACGATTTATTAAAAAGTAAAAATCTCATCGTAATAAATGTTAATTAAACTAGTTGTGCGTGGAAAATTCAGTTTTCATGCACAACTTTTAATTATTCTAATTCATAAGCCATATGAAGAAAAAACTTACCTTAATTATTTTGATATTTCTGTGTTGTATGAATTCATTCGCACACGCAAAAACCATAAGAGCTTTATTCCTAGGAAACAGTTACACACAATCAAATAATTTACCCGAACTAATTCATCAATTAGCTCTTTCCGTAGGCGACACTTTGATTTATAATAGCAACACTCCAGGTGGATACACCCTCAAACAACATTCTACCAACAACACATCGCTGTCATTAATTGCACAAGGAAACTGGGATTTTGTAATCTTGCAGGAACAAAGCCAACTTCCGAGTTTTCCTGACCAGCAGGTAGAAACCGAAGTTTATCCCTACGCAGAATTATTAAATAATCTCATAATACAATCAAATCCCTGTGCAAAAACAATTTTCTTTGTCACCTGGGGAAGAAAAAACGGAGATACTGAAAATTGCCAGTTCTTCCCTCCTCTCTGTACCTATGAAGGAATGGATGATTTATTACAATTAAGATACACTGTCATGGCTGAAAACAACAAAGCAGTTCTATCGCCTGTAGCCATGACTTGGAGAGAATTGAGAAACGAAAATCCTGAAATCGAATTATACACAGCAGACGAAAGTCATCCTAATTCAAATGGCTCGTTTGTCGCTGCTTGTACTTTTTATGCCACCATGTTTGAAAAAGACCCTATGGAATCCTCTTACAATTATTCTCTAAATACCGAAACCGCAAGTACGATAAAATCTACAGTCAAAGCCATCGTTTATGAGAATATAGATTTCTGGTATAGATTTTTTCCTTTTCCTGAAGCTCATTTCGATTATTCGGTAAACAATAATTCGGTTCAGTTTACAAATCAATCTGAAAATGCAGAAAACTTCTTTTGGTCTTTTGGGGATGGAGCGACAAGTCAGGAAGAAAACCCTTTGCATTCCTATACTGAAAATGGAGAATATGAGGTTGAACTTATTGTATCCAAATGTGGTACGAATGATATTTATACCCAAACGATTGTAATTCAATCGATGAACATAAATGATTCTAATGATCAGTCTGATATATTTGTATTTCCCAATCCTTTTTCTGAAACTTGCTATATAAGAACACCTAAAAAGAGCAACGGAAATTTCAAACTTTTTGATCTATTGGGAAAAGAACAAAACATCTATATCAATAAACAAAACGATGATTTTTTGATTATAACAAAAAAGCTACCCTCCGGAATTTACTTTCTGCAATATGAAAATCAAAACAAAAAATTCTCAACTAAACTAATTAAAAAATAAAATTCTCCCAAATGGATTACAAAAGTATATCTTAACTTATTCTAAATATAAATAATTAAAAATCAGCTATTTAAAATAATTCTTGATTTGGTAATTCTTAAATTTGATTTATAATTTTAAAAAATATTAGTCATGAATGTTCAATTGGCAAAATGTTGTGGAAACTGTGAGAATTTTATAAATGGGCAGATATGTGCTGTGCAGGAAATTGTGGTAAGTGAAAATCAGGTTTGTGAGGCATATCAGTTCAAAGCGGTTTTGCACAGAGATGATGATTGCTTGAAATGCTCTAAATTTCAGACAGTTACTTGCGCCCATCCTGCGAAAGCAAGCGAAGGTATCATGTGTACGGTTTGGTTTCCCCGAATGGGACAGATCTGAAAATCTTGATTTTATTTCACAAGGGAAGGGAAAATTCAGCAATGGATTTTCCCTTTTTATCATAAAAAAAATTGCCCTTGTTTCCAAGGGCAACCTAACCAACCTCTAACCAATTTAATTAATCAACATTATCATGTAGAAAATTGTTCGGTCTTATTTTTGTTTCGTTGTTACTGTCTTTACTTACCATGAAGTCAGAAGGCGAATGGTCTTCACGTTCGCTCAAATCCAATCCTTGTCTTTTATAAGCCGGAATGCTTTCTACCTCATCCACCGTTTTATTGTGAAGCGTATTTTTGAATTTATAATTAAATTGTTTCAAACGCGCTCTTCTTTCCTCTATCGCTTGTGAAAGAGATTGTGAAATTGGCGAATCAAAAGGATCTTCCTCCTCTACTACTTTTTTTACTTCTTTCTGAACTTCAGGCTTTAGAGTCTGTGTTGCTACTACCGGTTTTACTTCTTCGATTATTTCCTCTTCCAATTCATCATCCAATGTAAACATAATGGTTTGTGGAAATTCTTCCTCCTCCTCCATTTCTTGCGAAGTAAAGTCTTCTGTTATTTCTTCCTCATAAATATCCAGAAAAAATGCTTCTTCTTCTTTTACTTCTTCTGTAAACAATGGTTGCTGAAGCTCACTTTTTAGCTGTGGCTCAATGCTTTCTTCCGTCGCTTTTGGCTTTGGCATTTGCTGCTCTTCATCTAAAAAGAATCGTACTTCCTTTGGTTTTTCTTCAATTTGGACTTTTTTTTCAGGAATTTCATTTTCCACAGTTTTCTTTATTCGAACCGGAAAAGGTGTTTCGCTGGAAAGTTTCTGTACCAATGGTTGTTCTTCTTCTAGACGATGAAAAACCTTTTCTTCCTCTCTTCCTGTAAAAACCTGATCTTCCATCGGGAAACCTGTTGCCACAACGGTTACACTAATTTTGTCCCCTAACGACAAATCCTCTCCAACTCCCATAATGATGTTGGCGTTATTCCCTGCTTCAAACTGGATGTGTTCGTTGATGATTCCGATTTCATCCATCGTTACTTCGTTGTCACCGGAAACGATTAGCAATAATACATTTTGAGCACCTGTGATTTTATTGTTATTCAATAATGGAGAATCTAATGCGGAATTAATCGCTTCTTTTGCTTTGTTTTCACCACTTGCAATTCCGGTTCCCATAATCGCCGTTCCGGAATCTGCCAATACGGTACGTGCATCACGCAAGTCAATATTAGTTGCATAATGTTTGGAAATAACTTCCGCAATTCCTTTTGCGGCCGTCGTTAAAACTTCATCTGCTTTTGCAAAACTGGCTTTGTATCCGAGGTTTCCATATAATTCTCTTAATTTATCATTATTGATCACAATTAAAGAATCGACATTCCTTTGCAATTTTTCAATTCCCTTTTCGGCTTGCTCCAATCGCATTTTTCCTTCAAAATAGAAAGGTGCTGTCACAATACCAACCGTTAAAATTCCCATTTCTTTGGAAATTCCGGCAATCACGGGTGCAGCTCCCGTTCCCGTTCCACCACCCATTCCGGCTGTAATGAATACCATTTTTGTATTGGTATCCAGAAACTTTTTGATGTCGTCTATGCTTTCCAATGCTGCCTGCTCTCCCACTTCAGGATTAGCACCTGCGCCCATTCCTTCGGTTGTGGATTGTCCCAATTGAATTCGATTCGGAACCGGACTGTTATTCAATGCCTGCGCATCTGTATTGCAAATCACAAAATCCACTCCTTCTATTCCCTGCTGATACATGTAATTGACCGCATTGCTTCCTCCTCCTCCTACTCCAATCACTTTGATGGATGAAGAACGCTGTTTCGGCAAGTCAAACATAAAATCTCCGCTACTCATATCGTTATTTTTTTGGTTCAATTTTTTAATTTATTCAGTTTCATTAATCATTTGGATAAATTTATCCGTCCATTTCGTAAACACCGAAGGTCCTTTAGGCTTTTTCACTTTCGAAACCACCGGTTTTTTAGATGGAGCCGGTTTTTTATCATCCAAAAATGGATCCGTGGTTGAAATATTTTCTAGTTGTGATACGGAATCTTCCGGAGATCTCATCACATTGATGACTTCTTCTTCGTAAATATCCTCTTGATTTTCTTCTAATTTCTCTAATCCTTTCATCAGCAAACCAACCGAAGTTGCATATTCAGGTCCGGAAAGTTCATCGACCAATTCTCCAACGATGTGTTCGTTTGAAAAACCAATTCTCACATCCATTCCGGTTAAGTATTCGGTCAACTGACGAACGTGTTTTAATTTAGATCCACCTCCGGTCATCACGATTCCCGCAATCAGTTTTTTCTTTTGCTCCTCACAACCGTAATGCTTCAATTCTAAATAGCTTTGTTCCAAAATTTCCTGAACTCTTGCATGGATAATTTGAGACAAACGTTTCAGTGAAATTTCTTTCGGATCACGACCTCTTAATCCCGGAATCGAAACAATTTCCGATTCTTTATTTTCGCCCGGCCAAGCCGATCCGAATTTCTCTTTTAACAATTCCGCTTGTCGTTCGATGATCGAACAACCTACTTTTATATCTTCCGTGATGACATTTCCACCAAACGGAATCACTGAAGTATGGCGGATCATATTGTCTTTGAAAATGGCAATATCTGTCGTACCACCTCCGATGTCAATCAACGCAACACCGGCTTCTTTTTCTTCTTTGCTCAATGCGGCATCCGAAGAAGCAATTGGTTCCAATGTGATTCCAGCCAGATTTAGTCCTGCATTTTTCACACATCTAGCGATGTTTTTGATGGAAGTAACTTGTCCGACAACCACATGGAAATTAGCTTCCAAACGGCTTCCGTACATCCCCATCGGCTCTGTGATTTCGCCTTCACTATCCACTTTGAATTCTTGTGGCAATACATGGATGATTTCCTCTCCAGGAAGCATCACCAATTTGTATACTTGATTGACTAATTTTTTCAGATCATTTTCATCAATTACATCTTCATAGTTTGGACGAGTTATGTAATCACTATGCTGAAGCGAACGGATGTGTTGCCCTGCAATTCCCCCCGTTACATCGGTAATTTTATATCCGGAC
>CALLXZ010000085.1 GCA_937875605.1 uncultured Moheibacter sp. | reverse complement strand
GAATTATTGCTTTATTTCCTGGAAAAAGGGGATACTTGCGCGATGACGTTGGCTTGTTGCATGGGCGATAAAAAAAGCGAAATTCGTGCAATCGCCGAGAATAATGGTTTGGTTGCGATGATTCCTGTTCAGAAAATGGAAGAATGGATGGGGAAATACAAAACCTGGCGTGCGTTTGTGTTTGAAAGTTATAACAACCGTTTTAACGAATTGCTTTCTGCCATTGACAACATCGCTTTTATGCACATGGACGAACGGTTGATCAATTATTTAGAAGAAACTTCCAAAGTGAATAATTCGAAAATCATCAATAAAACCCATCAAGAAATTGCCAATGAACTGAACAGTTCACGTGTCGTTATTTCCCGGTTGTTAAAAGCATTGGAAAACGAAGGTAAAATAATTCTGAACCGTAACAATATTGAGCTTTTGAGTTAATTCTAATGTTCTCCATAACCTACATCGTCCATTTTCCCTTTGAAAACTTTGAATTGAATTACAAAATAAACAACGACAAGTATTGCCGCAATTATAAACCAACTCACTCCCACACTTAAACCATATTCGTTTGCGGCAGTATTATAAATGGTTAAAGACGGATTGACTTTATTGGTAGAAGGCAACAAATTCGGAAACATGGAAACCACAGTTGTTCCGAAACTTCCAAAAATAAACAAAGAGGAAAATAAAAATCCGGTTATGTCTTTTTTGAATTTTCTGATGTTGAATTGACCTAAAATTCCGATTATCGCTATCAATGGGAAAATCCACAACCACAGATGATGTTTCAGATTGTCAAACGGAAGAGGTTTTACAAAGTGCCATAAAAGTGCCGATAAAATGACCAATCCTGTCAAAACGAAATTTAAACGGAAAATGATATTTTTCAATCTTGGATTCAACTCAGAATTCGTTTTAAAAATAATCCAGTTCGCTCCGTGAATGGTCAGTGTAACAACGGCTACAACTCCCAAAAGAAGCGTAAACCAATCGATAACGCCATGATTTTCAGCAAAAGGATCAAAAGAAGAATTCCAAAGAGGAAGAAAGAAGTAATGCGGTTCGGTTGTGGAAACGCCATTTTCAACCAATCCTAAATTTACACCCCGAACGACATTTCCCAAAGCTGCTCCGAAAAACAAAGCCAAAAGCAAACTTGCTATCCCAAAAGCTTTATCCCAAAATGCTTCCCAAAGAGGATTATGGATTTGTCCTCTTAATTCCAGTCCGATCGCCCGGAAAATTAACAACCATAAAACCATCATCAACGGCAGATAAAATCCACTGAAAGAAGAAGCGTATAAAGTCGGGAAAGCAAAAAATAAAACACCACCTGCTGCGATCAGCCAGACTTC
>CALLXZ010000084.1 GCA_937875605.1 uncultured Moheibacter sp. | reverse complement strand
CTTACAATCTCCTGCTTTTTCTCTGTCTTGCACTTTTTCTCCTTCATTTGAATTATTTGTATGTGGACATCATGGAAGCGCGAAATTTCGTTTCTGCAAGAGAAATGGCGGACGAAGGAAACTGGATTTTTACCACCATGAATGGTGAACCCCGTTATCAAAAGCCTCCGCTTCCGACTTGGCTAAGTGCTTTCATGGGAGAGATTTTTGGTGCGCAAAGCGTTTGGGCATTGCGATTCCCAGCAGCTTTGTCTTGTGTTGTTTTGATTTTATTTTTCTATAAATTTTTAAAGAAAGAAACTGAAAATAAAAATCTTGCTGTCGTTTCAGGATTGATTTTGACAACGACTTTTCTGGTTTTATTTGTTGGAAAACGTGCAACTTGGGACATTTTCTGTTACAGTTTTGCATTCATCGGGATTTATTATTTCTACCTCACATTTAAATCTGAAAAAAATAATTTTCTCAATTTCTCATTAGCCGGATTGTTCCTCGGATTTTCCATCATGAGTAAAGGTCCAACCGGATTTTACGTCATCGCAGCCCCGTTTTTCATAGCATATTTATTCACTTATGGATTCCCGAAGATCAAATGGATAGGCTGGATTTGGATGGGAATTCTCACCGCCGTTGTTGGGCTTTCTTGGTACGGATACATTTATTTGAACGATCAGGAAACTTTCCTTTCCATCATGGAAGCGGAGTCTTCAGCAAGAACCAACCGTGAAGTAAAACCATTTACACGTTATTTAAGCTTCCCAATTCAAATGGGTGTTTGGGCAATTTTCGCATTGATTTCATTGATTTTTCCTTATTTCAAAAAGAAAACTGAATTCCCAAAATCTTATAAATTCTTCTTTTGGTGGACGATTATTTGTTTCGTTTTATTGAGTTTAGTTCCCTCAAAAAAAGAAAGGTATTTATTTCCATTGATGATTCCGCTTGCAGCTACAACCGGGTTTTATGTATATTATTTAATTCAAAATCAAAACTGGAGAAACTGGGAAAAGTACCTTACTAAATTTTCTTTTGGACTAATTGGACTTGTAGGGCTTGCAATTCCAATTCTATTATTTGTCGTTTTGAAATCTGAATTCACTTTCTATTCCATCGCATTTTCAGTTGCTTCATTAGCGATTGGAATTTATTTATTAATTCAAACTTTCAAATTTAATTTGAATAAAGCATTTTTAGGAATGGTTGCTTTTGTTTCTGCGGCGATGTTGTTAGGAATTCCGGTAATTGATTCGATTTTCAATAATAATCCCAATCACAAATCCATTTTAACTAAAAAAGAAATGATTGAGAATTCCGGATTGAAACTTTACGGAGTAGATGCTTATTCACCCGAAATATGGTTCAAATACGGAGAAATCATTCCTGAAATTTTCCCTGAAAACAAATCTTCAATCCCAACTGAAAATGAGTTCTACCTCATCAGCATGAAAAACAAAAACGTAGAATCTGTAAAAATACAATTGGCTGAAATGGGATTCAAGGCTGAATTCATCGAAGAATTTGATGACAATGAAGAAAAACCCGGAACCAAAAACAACGTAGATAGAAAGAAAATGATGTTGTTTAAAGTGAACAAAGTTCTAAATTAATATGAAGCCAATTATAAGAGAAGCACAAGCCCGAGACTGCGAACAAATGATGAACCTGATCAAAGAACTGGCAGTGTACGAAAAAGCACCCAATGAAGTGACCGTCTCCATGGAGCATTTCATCGATTCAGGATTTGGAGAAAATCCTGTCTGGGGTGCATTTGTAGCAGAAGTTGGCGGCAAAATCGTCGGTATGTCCTTGTTTTATGTGCGATATTCAACATGGAAGGGACAACGTTTATATTTGGAAGATTTGATCGTTACCGAAGAATTTCGTGGAAAAAGATTAGGAAAAATTTTGTTTGATAAAACCATCGAATACGGAAAAGAACAAGGTTATTCCGGAATGCTTTGGCAAGTCCTTGACTGGAACGAGCCCGCCATCAATTTCTACAAAAAATACAATGCAAAGTTTGACGGCGAATGGTTGAATACTTCAATTGAATTTTAAAATCTTCTAACCTCTAATTTCTAACTTCTAATTTTAAACGATGCCTTGGGATCCAGAGATATACAACCAGTTCAAAAACATCCGTTATCAACCTTTCTTTGATTTATCGGATCTGATTTCCTCTCAAAACCTACAAACCGCTATTGATATTGGTTGCGGAACTGGCGAACAAACACATATTTTATCTCAAAAATTTGAGAATGCAAAATTTTTAGGAATTGATTCTTCACCCGAAATGCTTGAGAAAAGCAAAGAATTTCAAAAGAATAATTTGGAATTCAAATTGGCAACCGTAGAAGAATTCATTCAATCCAACCAAAAATACGACCTCATCTTCAGCAACGCTGCTTTACAATGGTCGGACAACCACGCAGAGCTTTTCCCGAAAATCATTTCTCGGATAAATGAAAACGGACAATTCGCGGTTCAAATGCCAATGCAGGCAGATAACATCCTCAACAAAATACTACTCGAACTTGCTCAGGAAAAGCCATACAGCTATTTTCTAAACGGATGGAAAAGAGAACCCACGATGCTCAGCATTGACGAATATGCACAAATCCTATTTGACGGAGGACTCAAAGACCTCCAAATCATCCAGAAAGTCTATCCGATCATCGCTGATGACGCGGACAAATTATTTGATTTCATTTCCGGTTCCGCACTGATTCCTTATATGGAAAGACTTTCAGAGGAGCAACAGGAAATTTTCGTTGCAGAATATAAGTCTCGAATCAATGAAGCGTTTCCTAAGTTCCCGGCAATTTATGCTTTTAAGCGACTATTGTTGTACGGAACGAAATGATAGTTGAAATCAATTGATTTTATATTTTACTTGATACTTGGTACTTTTTACTTGCTACTGAATTATCTTTGCACTCCAAATTAAGAATAAAAAAATGAGCAAT
>CALLXZ010000083.1 GCA_937875605.1 uncultured Moheibacter sp. | reverse complement strand
TTCCGGCAAGTTTAAATAATTTTAATTTGTTCATTTTAATTTAAAGGTTTTAGTTAATTATTCAAAAAACATTCCAAGAATATTTAAAGGTATAAAAAAACCGCTCGTAAAGAGCGGTTTCAATTTGTTTTAACAACTTAAATAATTATTTTTTGATAATTAATTGTTGGGTCATTTTTTCACCACCGTTGTTTATTTGAATTACATACGTACCTGAAGGCAAGTGAGAAAGATTAATTTGTTGTGAAACTTTTCCACCAGTTGGATTTAAAGTATTCTGCGTAATCAACTTTCCTTCCATACCATAAATTATGTAAGAAACATTGTTTGACTTAGTATTGAAATCCACTGTAAATACACCTTGAGATGGATTTGGATAGATTGTGAAACTATTATTATTCAAATCATTTACACTTAAATTAGAATTGATTGTTATTTCCGCTTTATTTACATTTAAGAAATAGTTGTCAACTCCTTTTATCATAATTCTACCTTCCGTTGTTTCTCCTAAACCACCTGGAACAGTAAAGGTATATGATCCATTATTAGGAGTACTTTCCACTAATACATGAGGAAATGTCAAACCACCATCTGTTGAAATTAAGATTGTAACATTTTCTGTATTTACGGGTGCTATATTTGTATTGGCTACATCCCATGTAATGGTATGTGATTGACCTAGATCCCAAACAATTCCTTCTGTATTCTGAGAAGTTACAAGGAAAGGTCCAGCATCTGCTGAAACAGTTAATCGAACATCATCTCTCCCGGTTTGTCCACCTGCAGGATTATTATCTCTTACTAACAATGCAAAATTCATAGTTCGTGCAACAGCCGGAAGTTTTTCCCATGCTCTGAAATCATTCGGAGCATTATTGTTTGGATTGTATTCAGTAGATGGAGTCAACCCTACAATGGTACCCAATCTTGGGAAATATTTTTCCGGAGAGTCAGTATACCAAACAGATCTGAACATTGGACCTCCGGTATTGTTTGGTCTTGGTGGCATTGTGGCTATTTGAAAGTCAATTTGTTCAAAGTTATAAGTTAGTGCATCTCCATCTTCGTCGGTAGCAGTCGCTGTTAAAACGAAAGGAGTTTCTTTTGGAATAGTTCTATCCGGACCAGCATTTACAATAGGCTCACGATTTCCAGTATCAGTGTTAATTCCACAATTTCCTCCTCCTGTAACCCATGTATACATTTCACGGATACTTACAGCATGAAAGTAGGCATCACTTCTATTTTGAACATTTGGGGCACAGATTCCCGCATATCCCATGATGGTACTGGCGCTTCCCGGTTCTATTGCTGTGGAAGGATTTCTATTATCTTGACAACTGTTGTTAAAAGTGTGGTTTCCTCCAAATTGGTGTCCCATTTCATGTGCTACATAGTCAATCGTAAAAGGATCACCTACAGGAACAGTAGTTCCTGTTACCCCTCTTGCTTTACCGGAGTTGTTACAAACAGATCTCAATTGAGCTACTCCTCCACCAGCTCCTCTGTAATAAACGTGTCCGATGTCATAATTACCATTACCTATGATTCCATCTATAGCAGTCTGATTTTGATTTAACATCGCATAGGCATCTGGAACACTATAATTATCAGAGTGGATGAAAATAATTTCATCATTATTTGCTACCAATTGTAAGCTAACGGACAAATCGTTTTCATACACTTCATTTAAACGTGTAACGGAAACGTTGATTGCTTCCATTACAGCTTCTTTCTTTTGTTCGTCTGTTCCACTTCCAACACCTGCTTGTTGAGCAATATATGCAGTATATTCGATAGAAGTTGCAATTGCAGTACGGTAAGTTCTCAATTTTCCGTCTATTACAGTTTCAACTCCTACATCAAAGGAAGGAACCGGCTCAGTGATATCCATTTCATCGTGATGACAATTAAAAGTATGTGTATGTTCTACATTGTTTCTGTCATAAAACATATAAAATGAATTATCTTCAGAATAAGAATCAATGTATTTTAATCCTTCCGTACTTCTTATCACAGCATGCAATCCAAATTTAGGTGAAATAGAAAATCTAATTTTGGTAGTAAAATCATCTGATTTGTAACCAACATAAGATCTTATTTCTGGATATTTTGCTTGTAAGTCAGGATGCATAGTGCTAGCCTCCATAATACGATAATTATCAAAAGTTCCCTCAAGATTAGGGAATTTTATATTGATTCCGTTTGTAGAAGCTGATTCTCTTTTTGGAGCAGTAGCCAATTGCTGAAGTAAAACTTCTGTGTTCAACTTCAATAATTGGTATTCAGTTGGGTTGGAAGTCCTTTCTCTCGGGTTTTCTATATTTTTTCCGTAGAATTTACTCCAAGCATTTTGCTGTGCAAATCCAATCCCGGCCAACAATAGAAAACAACTCAATAGTAAAAATTTTTGTTTCATGTTTTTGTGGGTATTAATTATTAATTGATTTTCTTAATTTGTATATCACTAAATTTTCCTGTTACTTTTAAAATAATGATCGGATCCTTCCATTTATTTTCAGTAAACTCCCAATTCTCAATTTCTTTATAATTTATAATCAATTGAGAATCATTATTTTGAATCCTAACGATTTCTATATCTTTAAAGGTTTCACTTTTTAGCCTTGGCTTTATAACCAGAATTGTTTCGTTTTGATCATCAAATGGTGGAATAGGAGCGGATCTTGGAACTTCCGGGTCGTTAAGTTTTCCGTATAATTCTATCAATTCTTTTGAAGAATTTATGATGGAAATCTCATCTAACTTTATCGGATTATTCATCCTTCTTTCTTCCGTAAACTCCATTTCCTCATTATTTTCTGATTGATTTGATGCAATCTTCTTGGAATTGGAACATGAAATGCCTAATCCAACTAAAATTAAGCTCAAAAACAATACTTTATACATACTTTGGTATTAGAGTAAATCGTAAAAGTAATAAATTTTGATGAAAATAAAAGTTTTATATTTCAATTATTCGCTTACCAATTGATTTATCATCTCTTGCATTTGTGGACGATTCCAGTCTGCAGACTTAATTTCTTTTAAAACAACTTCACCTTTTTTGTTTACAATATAAGTGGTCGGAAATGAGCCGGGAATTAGCTTTTTAGGAAGCAAACTGCTGGCTTCATAAACCGGCATGGTGTAATTGTGTTCTTTTAGAAAAGGAATGAATTTTTCCGGTTTGTCTTTCATTGTGATCAATACAAAAGCGACATCCTGACCTTTTGATTCATATAATTTCTGGATGCTGGGCATTTCCTCTACACACGGTGGACACCAGCTTCCCCAAAAATTTATAAATACAACTTTTCCACGGAAATCCGCCAAATTTGCATCAGGTGTTCCATTGTATCCTTTCAGCGCAATGCTAAGCTCTTCTTCATTCAAATTGAAATTCCGGTCAATTTTTTCCACACTTTGACCCGACAACGTTTTTTTATTTAACAAATCCGTTGCCCAGTTTCCAACCGGCGTAAAGAAGAATAATGCCAATAAAAGAAGAATAATGGCACTAAATATAATCCTTTTATCTATTTTCATTTCAAAAAGATGCTGATTTTATGGTATTTACTAATTCTCTGAATGTACTATCTCCTTTATCCTGATTGTACCAAACCTGTAAATCTTTATGGAATTCGTCCGAAGTATAAACTTCCGGCTGCGCTTTATGTTCCGCCAGCATTTCCATTCCTTTTTTTGGTCTTGGTCCGAAATGAAACAATTCATTTCCTTCTGAATTAATTCCGATGTAAATGGGAATTGATTTCGCACCATCCGTTAGATATTCGTTTATCAATTCCGGATTTTCATCTCGTAAAACGATTCGTTGTTCTACTCCCAATTGATTCATGATCAGATTGACAATCGGCATTGTTTGAGCAGCATCTCCACACCAACCTTCACTGATTATTAATAATTTAAAGTCATTTTTGATAGAATTTAATTCCGTTTTTTGCTCTTCGGTCAATTCAAATGTTTTATCCAATCTTTCGATCCGTTTCAAATTCATGGAATAATATTTTGCAAAGCCGGATGTATCATCGGATTGATTCAAATCAAATAATTGATCTTCAATTTTTCGTAAATAGTCGGAATAGGAATATCCATTTTCGAAATAATTCAACAAGTTCATAAATAGTTATTTATAACGGATTAATCCATTTTAATCTAGGAGATTCTTTTGGGACAATGATTCTTTGTGCGATTCGATCCAAACGATCAGGAAGTCCCATGATGAAATCACGTGCTTTTTCACCTTCTTCGTTCAGATTGGTCATGGTATCGATGCTCCAAATAGTGATTAATTTTCGGATGATGTCCACATAATCTGCGGATGTATAAACACCGATTCGCTGCGCAGAATCGGAAAAAATTTCAAATGCTCTTCCAATTGGTTCACCAGATTCACGTAAAAAATGAGCCGGCATCACAATTTTCAATTTCAGCATGTGCTGGAAAGCCAGCATCATTTCATTTGGATCAACTTCAAAAATTCGTTTCACAAATTCTACATAAGCCAGATGATGGCGCATTTCATCTCCTGCGATAATTTTACACATTTTGGAAAGACGAAGTACTCCATTTTTTTTAGCGATTTCGGACACGCGGTTGTGCGAAATATAAGTTGCTAATTCCTGAAAACTTGTATAAACAAAATTTTTATAAGGATCACGACTTGTTCCGATATCAAATCCATCCGAAATCAAATATTGTGTGGAGATTTCCACTTCCCGCATATTGATTCTTCCAGACAGATACATAAATTTATTCAATACATCTCCATGACGATTTTCTTCAGCCGTCCAGGCACGAAACCATTTGGACCAGCCATTTCGACCTTCGTTATCAACGCCTTCGATTTCCATGACCCAAGATTCGTAAGTAGGCAGCGCCTCTTCTGTGATAGTGTCGCCAATGAGCGTTATCCAAAAATCATACGGCAAGTCTTTTGAAAGTTCTTGTAGTTCTTTGATTTCATCTAAAAAAGAATCGGACTGAGAATCAGGGAGAAAATCAGTTGGTTGCCAGATTTTATCTGGACTTATGAGAAATTTATCCAAATATTGATTGACATCTTTATCGATAAATTCCATTACTTCTAAACGTACATTTTCCTTCGGATTCATTCTTTGGATTCTAATGTTGATTCTATACTCTCTCTTACTTTTTTCATTAATTCTTCAAAATCATACTCTTTTGGAGAAAGAGGTGTATGCACCTGCAATGAAAACTTCGTACCCAAAGATAAGGGAAAAGAACCGTTTTTAACAATTTTCCAAGAATTATTAATCGTGACGGGAACAATTAAAGCGGAAGGTGCATATTTGAGTAACATTTTCAATCCGTTATCACGAAAGGGTTTTAATTTTCCATCACGGCTTCGGGTTCCTTCCGGGAAAATAACAGCTGATCGGTTATGTTTTTGGATATATTGCGATAATTTTTTAATTTCAGGCAATGCCTGACGCGGATCTTTTCGATCAATCAAAACAGAACCGCCTCTTTGCAAATTGTAAGAAACACTCGGAATTCCTTTTCCTAATTCGATTTTACTGATGAATTTCGGGTGGAAATCCGTCAAATACCATTCGATTGGAGAAATATCCAACATACTTTGATGGTTGCTGACAAAAATGTAAGGAACACCTTCTGTCAAATTTTCTTTTCCGGAAAATCGATGGCTCGTACCTAAAATTTTTGTGCAAAGAATCAATAATCGGTTCATGATTTTAACCGATTTATGATGTGCTTGATAACCTCCAAAATTGTAGCTGAACCATTGCCAAACATGCATGATTACCAACGTTAATCCGAAGAATAAATAATATAAAACCGTAACAGGATAAGACAGAATTTTCATTTTGTATGAGAAGCTCTGACAAAATTTTAAATCTTCTCAGAGCAATTAATTTTCAATTTAAGAATTAAATTCGTTTTTCAATCGTTCCAATTTGGCTATTAATTCATCTTCTTTCATTTCAAAATCAGAGATTTCATCCAGATTGGTTTTTACTGAAAAATAAAATTTGATTTTCGGCTCCGTTCCCGAAGGTCTTGCCGCTATTTTGCAGCCGTCTTCGGTATAAAAGATCAAAACATTTGATTTCGGAATTTCAATGTTTTTTTCTTCTCCGTTTACCAAATTTTTCGAAATCGAATTTTGATAATCATCCAGCTGAATCACATTCGAACCATCAAAAGATTTCGGTGGGTTCTGACGGAAGTTCGCCATCATCTCACTGATTTCGGCAGCACCGTCTTTTCCTTTTTTTGTAACGGAAATCAGATCTTCTTTGTAGAACTTTGTTTTGGTGTAAATAGTTAATAATTCTTCATAGAAACTGCTGTCATTTGCTTTTGCATTGGCAGCAATTTCACAAGCGAGTAGGGTAGAAGTGACGGAATCTTTGTCCCGCACAAAATCACCCACCATAAAGCCAAAACTTTCTTCACCTCCTCCGATGAATTTTTGTTTTCCTTCCGCTTTTCGGATCATATCGGCAATCCATTTGAATCCGGTCAAACCGACTTTGCATTCAACGTTATAATACTCAGCTAAATCAAAGAAAATATCGGAAGTCACGATAGTGGAGCCGATAAACTCCGTTCCGTCCATTCCATCGTTTTGTTTTTGTTGTAATAAATAATCTACCAAAACCGTATTGGTTTGGTTTCCATTTAATAGTACCATTTCTCCGTTGAAATTTCGCACAGCAATTCCTAATCGATCTGCATCAGGATCGGTTCCGATTACAATGTCCGCATCCAATTCATCTGCTAATTCCAATGCCATTTTCAGTGCTTCAG
The DNA here is from genome assembly GCA_937875605.1 of uncultured Moheibacter sp. Lineage (GTDB taxonomy): Bacteria > Bacteroidota > Bacteroidia > Flavobacteriales > Weeksellaceae > Moheibacter. Next base: position 5,016 of record CALLXZ010000083.1, on the reverse strand, counting down.
GTTCTTCGGGATTGGGTGATTTGACCGTTGGGAAATTTCCATTCGGCAAAGCTTGTTCTTCGACGATGTGTACATTTGTAAAACCTGCTTCTTTCAGGGCATCAGGAATGATGGCGATGGAAGTTCCATGGAGTGAAGTAAATACAATTTTTAAATCTTCTTTTCCTTTGTCTGTAAAACCAATTTGGGAAACACAAGCTTTGATGAATTCCTGATCTAATTCTTTTCCGATGACGTTCAGCAATTTATCGTTTCCATTAAAATGAATTTCAGTTGGTTTTACGTTCATCACTTCGTTGATGATCGCTTCATCATGTGGCGGAACAATTTGTCCACCGTCGCTCCAATACACTTTGTAACCGTTATATTCGGGTGGATTATGAGAAGCGGTCAAAACAATTCCGGCATCGCATTTCAAATGGCGAACCGCAAAAGATAATTCCGGCGTAGGACGGAAACTCTCAAATAAATGCACTTTTATGGCATTTCCGGTCAGAATATCAGAAACGATTCGAGCAAAAAGTTCGGAATTATTACGAACGTCATAAGCGATAGCCACTGCTTTTTCTTTATCGGGAAATTGTTTTTTCAGATAATTCGCCAAACCTTGTGTGGCTGCACCTAAGGTATATTTGTTGATCCGGTTGGTGCCAATTCCCATGATGCCGCGCATTCCGCCGGTCCCAAATTCCAAATCACGGTAAAAGGAATCTTCTAAAAGATCAGGATTGGTATCAATAAGCGTTTTTACTTCATTTCGTGTCGTTTCATCGTATTGTTCGCTGAGCCAAATTTGGGCTCTTTCCATTGCGTTGCTCATTATCAAATTATTTTTGTTGGATAAATGCTCTGTCTTTTTCGTTAGTGTCTTTGTTTGGATCTCCTTTGTAGGAAACTTGCGCATTATCGATCGCTGTTCCTGATAAATCTTTCATGGCATAAACAGAAAGTGAAGCATTGTTTTTGGCTTCAAAGTTGACTTCAACTGCTTGTAAATCTACTAAATCCGTTCGGGATTCATCCGAAGCGTCGACATTTAGTTTGATAACTGTTCCGTTCATTTTGACTTGTGTTTGGTTGGAAACATCTAAATCCAAATCTTTGATTTCCAGAAAAGTTTCGTTTATAGTGGATTGGTCATTTACTTCTAATTCAAATTCGTCTGCTTTTAAAGTTCCTGAAATCTTTAATTTGGATTGATTATTTAATTCGATTTTGGTCAAATTTGGATTGAAATAAATATTGATGTTGTATAAATCATATTTTCCAACCGATTTTTTTTCTTTGACCACTAAATCATTTCCTTTTGATAGAATTTCTACATTATCAATTAAATTTTGATGTGATTCTACCACCACTTTTGAATTTTCAGAGGGGATCAATGTTACATCGCAATTGCAATTGGTTTCAATTGTTGTAAATGTATCTACGGCAAATTCTTTTTGAGCTGTAGCAGCACCTTCTCCTTCCAGTCCTGAACTACAGGAAAAGAAAATCAGCGAAGCAGTTAAAGTTAAAATACAATTTTTCATATTAGTCTATTTTTGGTTTAAGTTAATTAATTCATTTAAGAAAATTGTTTTTTCGAATCCAAATTCAAAAATTCCCGTACAACAAATTCGCTACGGTTTTGTCGCGAACGAACTAAAATTTCTCCCAAAAATCCGGCAAGAAATAGCTGTGTTCCTAAAATCATAGCAACGAGAGAAATAAAGAAATAGGGATTATCCGTTACCAAACGAGCATTTTTTTCGAGTACATAAACTTTGTATAGTTTATCCAAACCTAAATACAAAGCGGCTAAGAATCCGATGATGAACATCAGCGTACCGACCGCACCAAAAAGGTGCATGGGTTTATTTCCGAATTTGTTGAGAAAAGAAAGTGTAATCAAATCAAGAAATCCGTTTACAAAACGGCGCTTTCCAAATTTGGATTTCCCGTATTTTCTCGCCTGATGACGAACTCTTTTTTCGTAAATTCTCCCAAATCCTAAATTTTTTGCCAGAACCGGAATGTATCGGTGCATATCGCCGTGTAATTCCAGTTCTTTTGCGACTTCCAAACGATAGGCTTTCAATCCGCAATTGAAATCATGGAGTTCCAATCCTGATACTTTTCGTGCGACGGAATTGAATAATTTGGAAGGAACATTTTTGGTCAGTTTAGGGTCTTGACGTTTTTGTTTCCAACCGGAAATGATGTCGGCATTTTTAGATTTTAGTTCATGATATAATTCGGGGATTTCTTCCGGAAAATCCTGTAAATCTGCATCCATCGTGATGACTACATTGCCCTGAACTTGTCGGAAAGCGGCCATCAAAGCTTGAGATTTACCATAATTCTTTCGAAAACGAATGGCTTTAATTTCAGGATTTACTTCCGATAAAAATTCAATCACCTGCCACGAATCGTCTGAACTTCCATCGTCCACAAAGATTACTTCGAAATCAAATCCGTTTTCCTGGCACACCGATTTGATACGTTGGAACAATTCTTCCAAAGAGTCTTGTTCATTTAACAAAGGAATTACGACAGATAAATGCATCAAACGCGTCTGTTTTTAAAGAATACTGCGAAGATACTCGAAATCAAAAAGTAAAAAAAGATAATGACCGAAAATGAAAGAAAGAAAACTTTCCATGTAAACATATTGATTTTTAAATCGGTCATGGCAGTAACGAATTCTCCGTTTTTCTCCATAAATTCAGGATTGGGATTGGAAGTCATCAATTCGTACCATCCTCGCTGTAAACTATCTTCAGCCCAGTTTCCGGAGGTGTTAAAAAAAATAAAAATCATCCCTAAACTCAATAATCCTCCCAAAAACATTGGAACGAAACTTAATTGCCATGCTTGACGAAAGGAAACGATTCGCTGTTTTGCAACTCTGAAAATGCTGTAAAACCCCATTCCTGCATACAATCCGGGAAGTACAAAACAATTAATCATCGCTGAATAATTAAAAAATTCTGCGTCGGTGATACTTCCTTGCGTTGAAAATATAAAAATCAGCGAGAAAAATAAAATCAGTGTTATCAAAAACAAAGAAATTCCCAACTGAATGATTTGCCTATTTGTATTCATGGCGGCAAAGGTAATCGAAAATGGATTATTTTATGCTGTCTCCCTCAAATCCCAGTGAAAGCGAATTCACACAATACCGAAGTCCTGTATCGGTCGGTCCGTCATCAAAAACGTGCCCAAGATGGCTTCCACAATTAGCACATACGATTTCCGTTCGAATCATCCCATGCGATGTATCCTTTTTTTCAATGATTTTACCTTCAGCAATTTCTTTGTCAAAACTGGGCCATCCACAGTGTCCGTCAAATTTAGATTCGGAAGTAAAAAGTGGCTCTGAGCAAGCGCCACAAGTATAAATACCTTTTTCAAAATGCATATTATATTCTCCCGAAAAAGGACGTTCCGTGCCGGCTTCCCGCATCACGTAATATTGTTCAGATGTCAATTCTTTTTTCCATTCTTCTTCGGATTTCTGAACATTGACAGACGTATGTTTTAAATTTGAATTTTCCATATTGGTTTCTTTTAATTTGCTTTGCGAACAACTTAGTAGTGAAATTGTTATAAAACTTAAAACTAATAATTTCATGTCGCTATTTTTTTGTTGTATAGCAAAATTCCTTCCGAAATCTGATTTTCATTCAACAATATATCGTATTTGCATTTTCCGATTCCCTCTATTAAACTAAAACTAATCTGATTTTCCTGATTTTTCTTATCATGTTTCATCCAATTAAGCAAATTGGGAAGAATTTCTTCTGAAATAGGTTTTTTTCCAAAAATCAGAATCAAATGATGAAAGATTTCATCCAGTTCTTCTTTTGTAATCAATTCGTTTTCAAAACTTAGAACAGATTCCACTAAGATTCCGATTGCAATTGCCTCACCATGCAAAAAAGAATCTTTACTTTCCAGGAATTCGCTTTCTACAGCATGACCGATTGTATGTCCAAAGTTTAAAATTTTACGGAGACCACTCTCAAATGGGTCACTGTTAACGACATCCGTTTTTATTTTAATCGAATCTTTAATTAATTTTGAGATGCTTTCGGAAGTATAAATTTTCAATTTCACTAAACTTTCCCAATGACTTTTATCGAAAACCAATCCGTGTTTGAGCATTTCGGCAAGTCCGGAACGGAATTCCCGTTCGGGAAGAGTTTGTAGAAATTCCGGATAAATGAAAGTTGAAATAGGCAAAGCAAAAGTTCCGATGGTATTTTTAATTCCGTTGAGATCAATTCCGGTTTTTCCTCCCACAGAAGCATCTACCATAGAAAGGAGAGAAGTCGGGATATTGATAAAATCAATTCCGCGTTTAAAAGTAGAGGCAATAAATCCACCGATGTCCGTAATCATTCCACCACCCAGATTGATCAGTAAACTCTTTCTCGATCCATTTAATTCCGCCAAACTTTCCCATACCTGAACCGAAATTTCGATGGTTTTATTTTCTTCGCCTGCAGGAATTTCTATGATTTCGAGTTGGGTATTTGTTTCCATTTCAGAAAGAAGAATGGGAAGGCAATGTTCATGCGTATTTTCATCCACCAAAATAAAAATAGGATTATATTTCTTTTTATTGATTAATTCGTTCAGTCTCTTGAAAATATCTTGAAAATAAATGGGCGTTTGTTCCATACAGCAAAGTTAGTTTTTCGTTTTTATTTAAATTGATGAATCAGCCACAAAATAAAGTTTAAATTTGCAGGAAATAATTTCCCGAATGAATATCATCTTATTTGACGATACAGAATGGAAAAATCTTCGTCCCCTGACCTTGACCAAACCTTTTGGTGAATTGAGGATGGGGATTTTGACTTTTAAACAACGATGGCAAAAACTGATTGAGGGAAATTATAGTTATCTCACAGAGGATTATCTCTCGGAGAAATTTCCTACGAAAATTGAAAATAGTAATTTATTTATCAATCCGGCTTTTTTTCCAACAGAAACTTTATTTGATTTAATTAAGAATTTGAATAATGG
>CALLXZ010000082.1 GCA_937875605.1 uncultured Moheibacter sp. | reverse complement strand
TTGTTACACTCTTCTGCGTTTTGGTGGACGACAACCGTTGTGCGGCAATGGTGTAACGTCGATGATTTCGCTTACTTCGATACCTCCGTTGTGAATTGTACGGATTGCAGATTCACGACCTTGTCCAGGTCCTTTAACATACACTTTTACTCTTCTTAGTCCAGCTTCCAAAGCTTGGGCGGTAGCGTCTTGTGCGGCAACTTGAGCTGCATAAGGTGTATTCTTTTTAGATCCTCTGAAGCCCATTTTCCCGGCCGATGACCAAGAAATAACTTCACCATTTTTATTAGTCAAAGTAATGATCACGTTGTTAAAAGATGCCTGGATATGAGCCTGACCCGTCGCTTCAACGATGACCTTTCTTTTCTTTACTGTTTTTTGATTCTTTGCCATAACTACTTACTTATTATTTAGTGGCTTTTTTCTTGTTAGCAACTGTTTTCTTCTTACCTTTTCTCGTACGAGAATTGTTTTTAGTTCGCTGACCTCTAAGAGGTAATCCAAGACGGTGACGGATTCCGCGCTGACATCCGATGTCCATCATACGTTTGATGTTCAACTGGACTTCTGAACGAAGTTCACCTTCCACTTTGTAGTTCTCAGTAATTGACAAACGGATTGCGTTGATTTCATCATCGTTCCATTCGTTTACTTTTTTGTCTCTGTCGACATTGGCTTGATCCAATATCTTCTGTGCTGTGCTTTTACCAATTCCGTAGATATAGGTTAAACCTATTTCACCTCTTTTGTTCTTTGGTAAATCTACTCCTGAAATACGTGCCATATCTTAACCTTGTCTTTGTTTAAATTTAGGATTTTTCTTATTAATCACGTACAGTACGCCATTCCTGCGTACAATCTTGCAATCAGCACTTCTCTTTTTAATGGATGCTCTAATTTTCATTTTAGTTCTAATTTAATTTGATCCGGCATATGCCTCCAGTCGTTTTACTATAAATTCTAAATTTTGAATTAGAAATAAAAATCCTTCAAAATTTAAACTTTTCATTTTTTAATATCGATACGTAATTCTGCCTTTGCTCAAATCATAAGGTGACATTTCGATTTTCACCTTGTCTCCCGGTAATAATTTGATATAGTGCATACGCATTTTACCTGAAATGTGAGAGGTAACGATGTGACCATTCTCTAATTCCACTCTGAACATCGCGTTGGACAATGCTTCGATGATCGTTCCGTCCTGTTCAATATGTTTCTGTTTTGCCATAAAATTTTTATCTCCCCCCTTGTCAGAAAGTTTGCAAATGTACAACTAATTAATGACTTACGCAACGTTTTTAGTTCGACCCGTTGACATCAATCCGTCATAGTGGTGATTTAACAAATAAGTGTTGATTTGTTGTACGGTATCTAAAATTACCGCTACCATAATCAACAAAGAAGTTCCACCATAAAACATTGCCAAACTCTGATCTACTCCAAACAAGTGTACAACCGCAGGAAGAATCGCAATTACTACCAAGAACAAAGATCCCGGAAAGGTAATTTTTGATAAAATATCATCTAAATAATCCGCTGTATCTTTTCCTGGTTTGATTCCCGGTATGATTCCACCGTTACGTTTTAAATCATCTGCCATTTGGTTTACCGGAATTGTAATTGCGGTATAGAAAAAGGTAAAGACAATAATTAAAATCGCAAAAATCACACTGTGTTGTAAAGAAAACGGATCGGATACTTTCGCTAAAAATAACATCATCGGTGAATTAGCATCGGAAACCAATCCTACCAAAGTAGCAGGCAAAAACATGATCGCTTGTGCAAAAATAATTGGCATAACTCCGGAAGCATTTACTTTTAACGGAATATACGAACGAACAGAATCCGTCACGGAACGCATATAACTACTGCTTCCCGCTTGTGCTCTACGTACATACTGTACCGGAACTTTTCGAACCGCCTGTACCAAAAGCACACAAAGCAAAATAACAATCAATAATCCTACGATTTCCAACAAGAAGAATATTCCTCCTGAACCGTCTTTGCCCATGTCAATCTCAAATGCATTGATAAGAGCACGCGGCATATCAGCTAAGATACCTACCATGATCAAAATGGAAATACCATTTCCAATACCTCTGTCGGTTATCTTCTCTCCCATCCACATGGTAAATACCGTTCCTGTCACCAAAATGATAACCGATGGAACAATGAACCAGAATGTTCCGGGGTCTAATAAATAAGCCGAATGGAATCCTCCGTTGTAAGGCAATAAGCTGGTTTGCAATAAAGTCAAATAAGCGGGCGCTTGAACCAAACAAATCGCAATGGTCAACCAACGCGTAATTTGTGTAATTTTTTTACGTCCACTGTCTCCGTCTTTTTGTAACTTTTGCAAATAAGGAACTGCCAATCCCATCAACTGAACCACAATGGATGCAGAGATATAAGGCATGATTCCCAATGCCAAAATGGAAGCTCTGTTAAATGAACCTCCAGTGAAAGAGTTTAATAATCCCAAAAGTCCTTTTTGCTCCTCAGATTGGGCAGCTAATAATCGTGTTACTTCGTTTACGTCAATACCCGGAAGCGGAATATAAGAACCGAATCGGTAGATAATAAGGAAAAAGAACGTCACGAGCAACTTCTCTCTCAGTTCTTTTATACTCCAAATATTTTTAATCGTTTGTACAAACCCTTTCATGTGTTCATTATTATTTTATAAAGTCACATGAAACTATGTTTCATGTGTCAATCTTGTTACTTAAATACTTGAAAGATGCAACCTTCACAGGTTGCATCCCAGTATTAATTTATTCAGCTACTTTGCTTTTTTTAACTACTATTTCAGCTTTACCTCCTGCTTTCTCGATTGCCTCTTGAGCAGTTTTAGTAAATTTATCAGCCGTAATATTTACATTTGATTTTAATTCACCACGACCCAAAATTTTGATTAAATCGTTTTTGTGAGCCAAACCTTGTTTTACAAGATCTTCTTTGGTAAGCGTATCTTTGATTTTACTGTCATCCACTAATTTTTGGATAACATCTAAATTAATTCCGTTGTACTCAACTCGGTTAATGTTACGAAAACCAAATTTTGGAGATCTTCTTTGAAGCGGCATCTGCCCTCCTTCAAATCCGACTTTCTTAGAGTTACCCGAACGGGACTTTTGTCCTTTGTGTCCACGGCCGGAAGTTCCGCCGTTTCCACTCGCTTCTCCTCTACCTTTACGGAATTTATTTTTAACTGAACCTGCAGCAGGTCTTAGATTATTTAATTTCATCTGTTAAATCTTAAGCTTTTTCTACTTCAACTAAATGTTGTATTTTTTTGATCATACCTTCGATCTGAGGAGTAGATTCATGCTCTACTACCTGATTCAATTTCTTTAATCCCAAAGCGACCAAGGTTGCTTTCTGAGATTTATCGCGATTGATTGCGCTACGTACTTGTTTTACTTTTACTTTACTCATCTTTTCGCTTATTTACCGTTGAACACTTTTCCTACCGAAATACCTCTCTGACGTGCGATAACTCCCGCACTTCTTAAATCCAACAAAGCTTTGAAAGTAGCTTTAACCACGTTGTGCGGGTTAGAAGAACCTTTTGACTTTGATAATACATCGTGAATACCTACGGATTCCAATACGGCACGTACAGCACCTCCTGCAATCAATCCGGTACCATGTGAAGCCGGTCGTAAAAATACGTGTCCTCCACCATATCTTGCTTCGATTTCATGTGGAACTGTATGTCCGTCCAATGGAATTCTTACCAAGTTTTTCTTTGCATCTTCTACTGCTTTAGCGATAGCAGAAGCAACTTCTTTTGATTTACCTAATCCGTAACCTACTACTCCTTTTCCGTCTCCTACCACTACGATAGCAGAGAATCCGAAAGCGCGACCTCCTTTGGTCACTTTGGTTACACGTTGTACTCCTACCAAACGGTCTGTCAATTCGATTCCGGCTGGTTTTACTTTTTCTACATTTTTGTATCCTAACATCTGTTTCTTTCTTAGAATTTTAAACCACCTTCTCTCGCTCCGTCTGCCAAAGCTTTGATTCGACCATGATATACAAAACCGTTACGGTCAAAAATTACCGTTTCGATTCCTTTTGATTTTGCTTTTTCAGCAACCAATTTCCCTACTGCAGTTGACTGCTCAATTTTAGTTCCTGTTGCTTTTGCTTCTCTTGAAGAAGCTGAAGCCAAAGTCACACCTGAATTGTCGTCAACTAATTGAGCGTAAATTTCTTTGTTGGAACGGTAAACTGATAAACGTGGTCTTTCAGCTGTTCCAAAGATATTACGACGAACACGTCTTTTTATCTTTTGTCTTTTTTCTGTTTTTGATAGTGCCATTGTTCGATTCTATGTATTATGCAGATTTACCTGCTTTTCTTCTAATGATTTCTCCTACGAATTTGATACCTTTTCCTTTGTATGGTTCCGGCTTACGGAAAGAACGAATCTTTGCCGCAATCATCCCTAACAATTGGTTGTCGTGAGAAGTTAATATGATAGTTGGATTTTTACCTTTATCAGCTGTTGTTTCAACTTTTACTTCGCTTGGCAATTCCAAAACGATGTTGTGTGAAAAACCTAATGATAAATCCAATCTTTGTCCTTGACTTGCCGCTCTGTAACCAACACCAACCAGTTCCAATTCTTTTTTGAAACCTTCGGAAACTCCCGTTACCATGTTGTTAATAAGCGCTCTGTATAATCCGTGTAAAGCTTTGTCTTCTTTAGATTCAGAAGGTCTTACTACGGTCAATTGTCCGTCTTCTAGTTTCAACTCAAATCCTTCTTTAATCGGCTGAGTCAATTCTCCATTTTTCCCTTTTACAGTAACCACACCGTCTTTTGTATCGATGGTTGTTCCTGCTGGGACTGTAATGATTGCGTTACCTATTCTTGACATTTTTCTCTTCTTTTAATCATTAATAAACTAAACACAATACCTCACCACCTACATTCTCTTGACGAGCCTGTTTGTCGGTCATTACACCTTTTGAAGTAGAAACAATCGCTACTCCTAAACCGTTTAATACTCTTGGAAGTTCGCCAGAACCTTTGTACTGACGTAAACCTGGACGAGAAACTCTTTTCAATTTCTTGATCACCGGTTCTTTGGTCACTCTGTCATATTTCAAAGCGATTTTAATAGAACCCTGATGAGAGTTGTCTTCGAATTTGTAGTTCAAAATATAACCTTGATCGAAAAGGATCTTTGTGATCTCTTTTTTAAGGTTAGAAGCAGGAATCTCCACAACTTTGTGGCCTGCAGACATCGCATTTCGGATGCGAGTCAGATAATCTGAAATTGGATCTGTTAACATAAATTTTGTTTATTTTACAGTATAGAATTGGACAATCCAATCCTACTTTTAAACTTAAACTTCCCTAAATGAAACC
>CALLXZ010000081.1 GCA_937875605.1 uncultured Moheibacter sp. | reverse complement strand
CAGAGATATGAGCAAATTAGCAACATTCAGATTACTACATCAACAAGAAAAACCTTTATTACTTGGAAACGTTTGGGATGCACATTCGGCTAAGTTGGCTGAAAAAGCAGGCTTCAAAGCATTGGGCTCATCCAGCCATGCCATTGCTTTTGCAATGGGTTATGAAGACGGAGAAAACATCGGTTTCGAAGAGTTATTTTTTGTCATTAAAAGAATTTCAGAATCTGTCGAAATTCCTCTAAGCGTGGATTTTGAAGCGGGATATTCTGATGATCCTTTGCTGGTAGCAGATTATGTTAAGAAATTGGAAGAGATCGGGGTAGTAGGAATCAATCTAGAGGATGGACAAGTGGTGGATGGAAAAAGACAATTAGCCGATGCGGAAGATTTAGTTGAAAAAATAAAAGCCATTCGTTCGAAATCAGATATTTTTGTAAATGCCCGTGTAGACACTTATACGACCAAACATCCTGAATCATTAAAAGAATCCATGCGTCGTGCCAATTTATATGCAGAAGCTGGAGCAGACGGTGTTTTTGTTCCGTTAATTGAAACAGAATCGGATATCCAATCTTTTGTAAACGAAGTGAAAATTCCTTTAAATGTTTTTACTACTCCCAATCTTCCGGATTATGAGAAATTAGGAGAATTAGGAGTTAAAAGAATCAGTCATGGCGCTAAACAATATGATTTTCTGATGAAAAAGTCAGAAGAAATTTTTAACCAATTTCAAGCCACTCAGAAATACAACTGGGTTTTGGAAGGAAAGTAAAATGTTTAATCATTAAAAATTCAATTATGAGCACAGAAAATTTAAGTAACCAAGAGGCAATAGATAAATTGAAAGACTTAGCGATGAAAACGGATATCGGGATGTTATGTACTCATATTCCGGGTAAGAAACACGTTCACGCTGTTCCGATGAGCACGCAGGAAGTGGATGAAAACGGACATATTTGGTTTATTTTTTCATCAGAAAGCGAGAGTTTTAAACATCTGCAGGAAGATTCTGAAATCTGTTTGTTGTATTCAGATCCCGGGAATTATAACTTTTTAAGCATTCATGCCGACACGGTTGTTTCCCAAAATCGGGATAAAATAGAAAAATACTGGAATCCGATGGTGGAAGGATGGTTTGAAAAGGGAAAAGAAGATCCTAAAATTCGGATTTTGGAAGTAAAACCACACGAAGCGCATTATTGGGATACCAAATCCAATAAGTTGGTGACCTTTTTCAAAGTAGCCATGAGCGGTATTACCGGTTCCAAATTGGATGTGGGAAGAGAAGGAGACTTGAAAATCTAAATTTATTTAGGGAGTAAGGTTTTCAATTTTTCCAATCTAAACCTCTTATCTTTACCATAAAATTTTTCATGGCTTTAAAAGCGGTATTGTTTGATATGGATGGAGTGATCGTAGATACAGAACCCCTTCACCGAAAAGCTTATTTTAAGATGTTTGAAACTTTTGATGCAGCAGTTTCAGATGAGCTTTATGCTACTTTTGCAGGCGCTTCTACCCGAAAAGTCTGTCAGACGGTAATTGATCAATTTGGTTTAAATCAAACCTTTCAAGAATTACAAGATGTGAAACGTGATTATTTTAAAGATTTGTTTTACAGTGATTTAGAATTTGAATTAATTTCCGGCGTTCGAAAGCTCATCGAACATTATTATGAAAATGATATCAAATTGGTTTTGGCTTCTTCCGCATCCAATTTGACCATAGAAATGGTTTTTGAGAAATTCGGATTGGATAAATATTTCGTAGGAAAAATTAGCGGAGCCGAATTAAAAGAATCCAAACCCCATCCGGAAATATTTTTAAAGGCCGCTGAAATCGCCTCGGAGAATAAGGAAAATTGTATGGTGATTGAAGATTCGACCAATGGAATTCTGGCGGCGCATCGTGCCGGAATTTTCTGTGCCGGATTTAAAAGCGCTCATACAATTGGACAGGATTATACACTTGCCGATGTTCTTGTGACGAATTTTAGTGAATTGGAAGTGGATAAAGTAAACAAATATTTCTGAAACTAATTTTCATAATGACGAAAAATTCCGCTATCCGTTGCTGTCCAAAGCGCGGCTTTTTGATTAGCTACTTTTAATGCGTCATTTGCCCAAGTATTGCAGGTGTAAAAACTGCTAATAGGTAAAGCAGGATGAGACTTGCTAAAACCAAAAAAGCACGGAATATTCTTTTGAAGATTTTTTTCAATGGGTTTAAGTTTATCCAAAAATAGATTGAAATTTTGAATATTAGAAAATGAATTTTAAAGATTAAATCCATTAAATTTTCGCACGTTCCGATTTATATTCTTCCCAATTAAAATTCTCCAAATAAGTAATAGCAGCTTTTATTCCTACCATAAAAAGATATTTTTGTTCTTTTTCGCTCAAACCGAAATTCAACCAATTAACTTTTGTTTCGTAAGCGGCTATGTCAGCAATTGAATATTTTTTATAGAAAGGATTAATCGCTAAAAAAGAATTGTCTTCGTTGCTCCGCAATGTATTAATGATTTTTCCGGCAAATCCTGCAAAGGAAAGCTGTCTTGGTTTTTCATTGGTTTTTCCTGGATCTTCATCCATTATTCTAACTCCCATAATCGGCATTCTGGGTTCTTTTCCG
>CALLXZ010000080.1 GCA_937875605.1 uncultured Moheibacter sp. | reverse complement strand
GATTTATTGAACTATTTTCCGTTTCGGCATATAGACCGTTCTCGTTACTATAAAATCAATGAAATCGTTCCCACTCTGGCTGAAATCCAAATTCTCGGAAAAATTAGTAAAATTCAGGAAATCGGTCAAAATCGGGGAAAAAGATTGGTCGCTCAATTGGAAGATGAAACGGGACAAATTGAACTCGTTTGGTTTAAATACACCAAATGGATGAAAGAAAATCTTGAAAAATTAGCCTCTGAACCAATTGTTGTTTATGGAAAACCAAATGAGTTTAACAAAAAAATCAATATCGTTCATCCTGAATTGGAAACGAACGAAAACCATAAATCATCTCCACAGGGATTGTATCCGGTTTATTCGAGTACAGAAAAATTACAAAAAAAGGGAATTACCAACCGTGTAATGCAAAAAATGCAAGCACAACTTTTGACCGAAATCAAATCGATGGATGAGAATCTTTCGGCAGAAATTTTGGCTAAATTCAAATTTCCAAATCGATTAAATGCTTATAAACAAATTCATTTCCCACGAAATACGGAAGAACTCAAACAAGCCGAAAACCGATTGAAATTTGAAGAATTTTTCTTTCTTCAATTAGGTATGTTGATTAAAAAGCTAAATCACCAAAGTAAATTTAAAAGTTATCAATTTGATTCAATTGGAAAACACTTCAACGATTTCTATAACAACCATTTACCTTTTGAACTGACTAATGCTCAAAAACGAGTTGTCAAAGAAATCCGTTCGGATTTGGCTCGACCTATACAAATGAACCGTCTTTTGCAAGGCGATGTGGGAAGCGGAAAAACAATGGTGGCACTTTTGTCGGCTTTGATAGCCATAGATAATGGTTTTCAGGTTGCTTTTATGGCGCCAACCGAAATTTTGGCGCAGCAACATTTTCAGGCAGTCACAGAATATTTGTCTGAAATGGAAATTGAAGTGGGAATTCTCACGGGTTCCACTAAAACGAAAGACCGCAGGACTTTACTGGAAAAACTGATTTCGGGAGAACTTCAGATATTAGTCGGAACGCACGCATTATTGGAAGAAAATGTGACGTTTCAGAATTTGGGATTGACCATCATAGACGAACAACATAAATTTGGGGTAGCACAGCGAGGACAGTTTTTAAAGAAAAATAAACTTCCGCCTCACATTTTGGTGATGACGGCTACTCCTATTCCCCGAACGCTGGCGATGAGTTTGTATGGCGATTTGGATATTTCGGTAATCGATGAACTTCCACCTGGCAGAAAGGCTATTTTGACCGTTCATAAAAAAGACAAAGACCGATTGGGTTTATTCAAATTTATGAAAGATGAAATCGCAAAAGGAAGACAGATTTATGTGGTGTATCCACTGATTGAAGAATCGGAAAAGTTGGATTATAAAGATTTGATGGATGGTTTTGAAAGCATTTCGCGTGCTTTTCCCCTCCCCGATTTTGCGGTAAGTATCGTTCATGGAAAGATGAAACCTGCCGATAAAGATTTTGAAATGCAAAGGTTTATCAAAGGTCAAACACAAATTTTGGTTGCCACGACCGTAATCGAAGTCGGCGTAAATGTTCCGAATGCCTCGATAATGGTGATAGAAAGTGCTGAAAAATTTGGATTGTCACAATTGCATCAATTGCGTGGCAGAGTTGGTCGGGGTGCGGAACAGAGTTATTGCATTTTGATGACCAAAGATTATTTAACCGAGGATGCGTACCAACGAATTTCTACTATGGTTCGAACCAATGATGGGTTTGAAGTGGCGGAAGTGGATATGCAGTTGCGCGGTCCGGGCAATCTGATGGGAACACAGCAAAGTGGTGTTCTGAATTTTAAACTGGCTAATTTAGCAAAAGACCAAAAAATGCTTCATACAGCAAGATTTATGGCAGAAGAACTTCTCAAAAACGATCCGGATTTGATTAAGCCGGAGAACCAATTCATCAAAAAATACTTCGACAAAAATCACAAGGACCAATTTCTGTGGAGCCGAATTGGTTAATGAATAATAAATATAAAATGCGTCAGAACACATTTCCGACGCATTTCTGTTGAAAATTCAACAAGTTAATCCAAGGGTTTTCGCCCTGAAATAATATTAAATAAAATAACGATTACAGCTATTACCAGTAAAATATGAATGAGGTTCCCCATTCCCATACCGTTTCCTATACCTGCAAGTCCCAATACCCATATAATGATACAAATTACGGCAACCAGCCAAAGAATACTTCTCATAATTATTGATTTTAGTTAATAAAAACATAAAGTTACAACAATCATTCCACATGACAAAAATCAGTTAAAGAATTAAAAATGTCAAGATCACCCATCTTTGTTTAAGATTTTTATGATGTCTGAAAGTATAGTTAGAATCAGAAAAGAAATTTTATTAATGACATATTGGCTTTGCATTCGGGAGTGAATCGAAGACTGAAAGGCGATACCCTTTCAGTCATCAGTTAAAGCGATTTTCATTTTCACGTAAATACTTCATTGCTTTTTTTACGGCTTGCGTTGAACTTTTAGGGTTGAAACCTAATTCTGCCCTTGCTTTTGAAATATCAAAGTCTTGTTGAAGTCCTGAAAACATGGCAATTTCTTTGGGGGTAAGTAATGGAGCTTTTCCACTTATTTTACTTCCAATTTCCATAAATCAGGCAATTGCAAACAATATCGGTTTTGGAACGGCTGTCGGTAATTTTATTTTCAGTTCGGGAAAAAGTTCTTGTGCGATTTTTGTTGTGTCCTTTATAGAGGTGCATTTTTCGTTTGCTAAAATGTAGCGTTCGCCATTTCTACCTTTTGTAGCCGCTAAATAACAACCTTCTGCAACGTCTTTCACGTCAATCCAATTCAACGTGATTTTAGTTTCAACAGGAATTTCTTTTTTCAAAATCGCATGGATGATGTTGTAAGAAACGTTTAAAGGTGCAAACGCTTCGCTGCCAATCA
>CALLXZ010000079.1 GCA_937875605.1 uncultured Moheibacter sp. | reverse complement strand
ATAAAGTGGCGGATAGAAAAATTAAACAAATAAATAATCGGATTGCTTTCATGATGCTATATAGTTTATAATTTAGAGATCTTTTAAAAAGGGCTCCAAACACAGAAGCCCTTATACACACAAACATTCATTATGACATGAATACTTTTTTTACATTGCTAAATTATTAGTAAAAAGAAATTTATAAATCAGGCATTTCCTTGGAATTTGAAAATCAGGGAATTCCCTTAGTTTTTGGAAAATGCATCTGTAATTGAAAACCGATTTGAAACAAATCGGGTAGAGATAAAAATTCGAAGAATCTATACGTTCCATCAATTGTAAACTTTAGTAGGAACTAATCGAAAAATCAGAATAAGTTTTTATTCTATCCGTTCTTAATTCTTACTTTTGTGAAACTTCAAAAACAAAATCAAAACATGAAAATCTGGGACAAAGGATTCTCCGTCAACGACAAAATCGAAAAATTTACAGTCGGAAAAGACCGAATTTTAGACGGTTATTTAGCAAAATACGATGCAATTGCATCAAAAGCACAAGCCAACATGCTGGCAAAAGTCGGGATTATTTCCAACGAGGACAATTCGAAATTGCAAATTGCGTTGGATGATATTTTGGTTCAGGTTGAAAAAGGAAATTTCGTTATTGATGATAACTTTGAAGATGTTCATTCGAAAATAGAATCGGATTTAATTGAAAAAACGGGAGATGCTGGAAAGATGATTCACACGGCTCGTTCTAGAAATGACCAAGTTTTGGTGGCGATTCAATTATTTTTAAGAGAATACTTATCCGAAACCAAAGCCAAAGTGTTGAATTTGATTGATATTTTAGTTGATAAAGCAGATGAACACAAAGAGGATTTGATGCCGGGTTATACACACTTTCAGGCAGCGATGCCGAGTAGCTTCGGAATGTGGTTTTCGGCTTATGCAGAAAATTTATTATCGGATTTACATTTTTTCGATGCGGCTTATAAAGTAGCCGATCAGAATCCATTAGGTTCAGGCGCAGGATTCGGAACAAGTTTCCCAATCGACCGAAAAGCAACAACCGAAGAATTAGGATTTGGCGAAATGGCGGTAAGTTCCGTTGGAGCACAGATGTTACGTGGAAAATCCGAAAAGTCTACTGCCGTAGCGATTTCAATGATTTGCGGAACGCTTTCAAAAATGTCGTATGATTTGGTGATGTACAACAGTCAGGATATGGGATTTGTGAAACTTCCAAAAGAAATGACAACGGGTTCCAGCATCATGCCTCATAAGAAAAACCCGGATGTTTTTGAATTGACACGTGCACATTGTAACCGTTTACAAGGATTGCCAAATGACATTATTTTGACGATTAATAATTTGCCAAGTGGTTACCACAGAGATTTTCAAATTCTGAAAGAAATTTTATTTGAACCGATGGTTCAGTTCAATGATATTCTGGACATTCTGATTTTTGCATTGCCGCAGATTCAGATTACGGATGGATTTATGAATCAGGAGAAATACGATTCTATTTATACGGTAGAAAACATCAATCATTTATTACAAAACGGAACTTCTTTCCGTGATGCGTACAAAATCGTTGGTGTTTCGGTCGATGATGGAAGCTATATTCCGCACAAGGAATTCCAGACTTCGCATATCGGAAGCATCCATAATTTAGGTTTGGATGAAATCCGCGAAAAAATTAAAAGATATAAAGGATAAATTACTGATTTAACTTTGACAAAGTTCTAAACTTTGTCAAAGTTTTTTTACTTCAACCCAAAATCAGAAGCAATCTGAGATTTATTTTCTTTAAAATATTTCTGAATATTTAGACTTTCCTTCGAATCCTTTTTATTTTCTTTTCCTGAATAAATTACCCTCACAGAATCATTCACATTCGTTAAAATAATCTGATTCGGATAATTTATATTTTCATTTTTAAAAGTAACAGAAGTATCGGTTTGTGAAACCAAATCATACTGAATCAAATCGTTTTTAAACGGAACAGAAATCTGATTTTGCTGAATTGAGGATCCATACATCACGGAAGATTCTGCCATATTTCCCATCCTTCTCATATCTTCTTCTCTGATGGTCGTACTGCTGGCAGTTTCATTTGGTTTAATATAATTTCCTTCTTTCTTAGCAGGCGATTCACCTCGGAAAACCAGAATTTCATCTTGCATCGCTTTTCCTTCTTCTGCTTCCATGCGGTCCAATTTTTCAGGAGCCATTATAGGAGCTGCCTCGTACAACTCTGCATTGGAAGTTTCACGGGAAGGTTGGGGGATCACCATTTTTGCTGCCATCGGTTCCAATTCATTTTCGATGATTTCCGGAGCCGATTTGTTTTCGTCTCTTGTCACAACCGACTGTTTGTTTTCTTCCAATTTATCCAAAATCTGAGAAGCATTTTCTTCGTTGATTTCCGAAACATCTTCTAAAACAATTTGTGGATTTGTCATTTGCGAATTGATCGTATTTTCGTTATTCATCAATGCCCAAACGCCAATTGACATTCCGGCTACCACCGAAGCGGCAGCGGCGTATTTCCACCAATCATTCTTTTTTTTCAGAACCGATTTTTCTTCCAACCGATCCTCAATTCTGTCCCAAAGCAAATCACGCGGCTTTTCATCCAAACCATGCTGATTGTCCCGGAACAAATCTTCTATGGGATCATTTGTATTCATACCGATTTATTTTGGGTGATACCATATTCGTTTAACAATATTTTCAATTTTTCCTTTGCCAGATTCAATTGAGATTTGGAAGTTCCTTCCGAAATATTCAGTTGTTCCGCAATTTCGCTGTGTTTATAACCCTCAATCACGTAAAGATTAAAAACCGTCCGGCATCCGGTGGGCAGGAAATCCAATAATTTCAACACATCCTGTTCGTAAAGATTTTCCAAAGCCGAAGCTTCACGGCTCGGCTGGATGTTACTGGATTCCAGATAAATCGTGAAATCCTGTTTTTTACGAAGCTCCATCAAACATTCATTGATGAAAATTCGTTGCATCCAACCTTCGAAATTGCCTTTTCCTTCGTAGGAATTTATATGATCGAAAATTTTCAAAAACCCTTTTACCAATACATCTTCTGCCAGCTCCAAACTTTTCATATACCGTTTGCAGACACCCAAGAAACGTGTGCTGTACTTTTCGTATAGCAGTTTCTGTACCTTTCGGTCATGCCGTTTGCAGCCCTCTATGAATTCCACTTCTTTCAAGATGTCCAATTTTCTTTTGACTTAATTTTTTCAATTCCGGATGGTAAGTCAGCCCATTCGGAATGTTTTAATTCAAATATTCTTTTCCTTGCATATCCACAAATCCGGTTTTTCCTTCTGCGGTTTTAATTCCTGCTAAATTATAAATAAATGGTTGAATTTCCTTGTATTTCACTTCGGTAAGTCCGTGATAGCCAACTTTTCCATTTTGGTATAATTTCAAATTCAAATCTTCAAATTCGATGTAGTCGTACAAAGTTTTCGATTCGTCCTGCCAAATTCCAAACTTTCCGTTCTTCCTGTAAATCACCAAATCGGGTTGTGCTTTTAACGAACCAATTCCATAATTTCCATCATAATTGAATTCTTTTTTTCCGTTGATGAAATAAACTTCGTCCGCATCTTGTTTTGAAATCCGAAATTTGATTTCAGCGGGAATTTCATTTCCATAATCATAAAAAGTTTCGTCTTCCATGATGAGAAATTCTTTTTTATTGGATTGAACTTTCAATTCGTAATGCGGTACAGTTCCACAAAGTCCGAAAAAATTATTTTCCGGTTCGGTTATTTTCATTTCTTGATCCAGATAGAAAATTCGGTTTTTATCATCAAGAATTTGCCAAAAACGAATGGCAGGTCCGACATATTTCAGATGATTGTAAAGAATTTTTCCGGAATTATTTTCAATTCGAAAGGAACGCTCATTCTGATAAATTTTAAATTCTCCGGCATCATATACCAGCGTGTCAGAGGAAGTTGCTAAAACAAATTGTGCGCTCAAAAAGCTGATTATCAATATGATTAGTTTTGGTTTCATGTTTAAAAGATTTTGATTCTATAAGGACAGATGCATTGAATTAGAAAAAGGTTGGTTGATGGTATAAATTTTTTTCAAGTTGAATTGCGGAATTCTTAGTAATTTCCTTAATTTGTTGCATTATTTTTTATAATCATTCTAAATTATAAACCAATAATTAAATTGAATTGGAAGCGTCTTGAAAGATTGTTATTTAAAATTAAATTTGTAACCCCTAAAAATAGGGTAGTATACACGGCTGATAATTGATTCTGTTGAAAGTTAAAAGCCACTATCATTCAAAAAATATGAGCATATATCAAGATTACCTAAACGAGATTGAAGAAAGAAAAGGTCAAGGATTGCACCCAAAACCGATTGATGGTGCAGAACTTTTAAAAGCAATTATCCAACAGATAAAAGAGACACACAGTCCGTATAGAGCAGATTCTATTCAGTTTTTTATTTACAATACTTTGCCGGGTACAACGCCGGCAGCGGCTGTAAAAGCAGAATATTTAAAAGAAATCATTTTAGGAGATACGGTTGTAGCTGAGATTACACCTGCTTTTGCTTTTGAGTTGTTATCGCACATGAAAGGAGGTCCTTCTATCAAAGTATTGTTGGACTTGGCATTGGGCAATGATCAATCAATTGCGCAACAAGCTGCAAATGTCTTGAAAACACAGGTTTTCTTGTACGAAGCAGATACAGACCGATTAAAAGAGGCATTTGGAAATGATAATCCGATTGCAAAAGATATTTTGGAAAGCTATGCAAAAGCAGAGTTTTTCACCCAATTACCCGAAGTTCCCGAAGAAATAAAAGTGGTAACTTTTGTTGCAGCCGAAGGGGATATCTCAACCGATTTATTGTCTCCCGGAAATCAAGCTCATTCACGTTCTGACAGAGAATTACATGGTCAATGTATGATAACGCCGGAAGCACAACAAAAAATTGTGGCGATGAATGCCCAACACCCTGACAAACAAGTGATGTTAATTGCAGAAAAAGGAACAATGGGTGTGGGTTCTTCCCGTATGTCCGGCGTGAATAATGTTGCGCTTTGGACAGGAAAGCCGTCCAGTCCTTATATACCGTTTGTGAACATTGCGCCAATCGTGGCCGGTACAAATGGTATTTCGCCTATCT
>CALLXZ010000078.1 GCA_937875605.1 uncultured Moheibacter sp. | reverse complement strand
CCCACAGCTCCTAAACGAGTTTTATCAACATACGGTTCTTTTGCCAAATCATCTATGGCTGACAAATAATCATCCATCACTTGTCCGCCCCAATCTTTTGAAATCGCTTCATTCCACTCAGTTCCATGTCCCGGCATTCCACGTCTATTTGGTGCGATGACGATGTATCCGTTCGCAGCCATTAATTGAAAATTCCATCGGAACGAATAAAATTGTGAAAGCGCCGATTGCGGGCCTCCCTGACAATAAAGCAAAGTGGGATATTTCTTTTTTGGATCAAAATCCGGCGGATAAATCACCCAAGCCACCATTTCTTTATTGTCGGTTGTTTTGACAATTCGTTTTTCAACTTTGCTTAATTTAATTTGATCATAAATCGATTTATTGACATTTGTCAACTGGTTCATTTTTCCATTTTTCAGATTCACCGAATAGAGTTCTGTCGCATGGTTCATGTCAGTTCGGGTAACGAAGAATTCGTCTCCAGCTTGCCCAACCAATCCTGCTACATCAAATTGTCCGTCTGTAATTTGTTTGATTTCAATTGGTTTTTTACTGTTATTAACAGGAATATATTCGACCGAAAATAATTGAACCGTTCCGCCGATGGGTGCATTGAAATAAATTTTTCTTCCGCTTTTATCCCATTTAAAACTGCTTACGGTTCCATCCCAATTTTGGGTAAGATTGGTTTTTAATCCGTTAAAAAACACAATAATGTCATTTTTATCGGCTTCATATCCGTCTCGCGCCATGCTCAAAAAAGCAAGTGCGCCTTCTTTTGAGAATTCAGGATGAGTATCGTAACCCATCATTCCTTCTGTCAAGTTTTTTGTAGTGCCGGATTTTAAATCATATTCGTAAATATTCGTGTTTGTGCTTGTTGCGTATTCTTTTCCGGCTAATTTTTTAGCTACGTACAAAATTTTGCTTCCATCATTGTTCCAAGTAAAATCATCGTCGCCACCAAACGGCATTTGTGGACTGTGGTAAGGTTCATCTTTTAATAAATCAATTCCATCCACTTCGGTGTCCTTGTTCATTTTTAAGATCAAATGATTAAAGGTCCCATCGTTCCAAGTATCCCAATGACGGTAATACAAATCATTGAAAATATAAACGTCGGATTCTTTCAGATTAGGGTAATAGTCTTTTCCCAATACTTTTTCTACTTTAACTTTCTCGATTTCAATTTTACGGGTTTTGTCAGGAGAAATGGATTTGTCAGCTATTAATCCGGTAAAGTTTTCTATTTCTACAGGAGCTCCTCCTTTAATCGGAATGCTGTATTTTTTAGTTGTTTTTTTACCTTCTTCGACTTGGTATTCGGTAACAGAATACAAGATATTTTTTCCGTCGTTTGAAATTCCCGAAGGAGAAAGACGTTTTAATTTCCATAAAAGTTCAGGTGTCATCGTGTTTTGTGCAAATGTTGAAAGAGTTAGTCCAAGACTCAACAGAAGAAATAAATTGAAACGATTCATTGTGTGTTTATTTTGGATTTCAAATATAGGAAAAGGTTTGATTTTAAAAATTTAGAATATTTAGATGTCAAATTTGATAATTATGTAATTCATACTGATATTCGTCATATAATATCTTTTATGCAATGATTTAAAGGTTTTTTAACATTTTATCTTGTGTTTGGATAGTATCTTTGCCAAAGATGAATTTTCACTTGAAAAAATATTGCATTTTTATATTTGTGAGCTTATTTATGTTTAGCATGAGTAACAGCTCTACGGTTAATTTGCAGTATGGTGAAAATAATATGTACAATGAAATTGAGCATAATGATTGTAACAATACTTTAAACGAAATTAAAGAGAACTTAAAAAATAAAGTTTGTCAGAAATTACCTCAATTTGATTTTCAAACAGACAAGCCAAACATCGAGATGTTTATTTACCAAAAAGAACAATTGGTTTGTCAGTATACACTTCGTTTCGATACGCCTCCTCCTGAATATTTGGGTTAATTTTTCGTCTATGGACAAAATCTGTTCTTAAAAAATTATCAAACAAATATTAAAAGTTATCTATGAATTTATTTAGTAGCTGGAAGAAGGATGTTCCTGCCAGTTTAGTAGTGTTTTTTGTGGCTTTGCCCTTGTGTTTAGGAATTGCCTTAGCGAGTGGAGCGCCATTGTTTTCCGGTGTGATTGCCGGAATCATCGGAGGAATTGTAGTGGGTGCGGTTTCCAAATCCCCGATCGGAGTCAGTGGACCTGCCGCCGGACTTACTGCAATCGTGTTAACAGCCATTACGGATTTGGGTGGATTTGAGATTTTTTTAACGGCGGTTGTTTTAGCCGGGGTTTTACAGATCATCATGGGAATTTTGAGAGCCGGAATTATCGGTTATTATTTCCCTTCATCTGTGATTAAAGGAATGCTTTGTGCCATCGGTATCATCATCTTCTTTAAACAAATTCCATTGGTTTTGGGGATGTCAGGAGACTTGGAATCCGATCATTTTACCATGGGAGATTTTCATGAAAAAATCTCTTTCAGTGTTGTCATTATTTCGATTATTTCCCTGATTATATTATTGGTTTGGGACGAAGTATTGGCGAAGAAAAGTACGATTTTCAAGTTAGTGCCGGGACCACTTATCGCGGTAATTGTCGGAATTATTTTATATGTGACATTTGCAGATTTCGGAGAATTAGCCTTGACACAAGCGCAGTTGGTAAATGTGCCGATTCCGGAAGATTTTAATTCCTTTATTTCGAATTTTACATTACCGGATTTTTCAGGATTGGGCAATAGAGCGGTTTATATTACCGCTATTACAATCGCAATCGTAGCGAGTTTAGAAACTTTGCTTTGTGTGGAAGCAACGGATAAATTGGATCCGCTGAAAAGACAAACACCTACTAACCGAGAATTAATTGCGCAGGGTGTCGGAAACACGCTTTCCGGATTGATCGGAGGTTTGCCTTTGACGCAGGTAATCGTAAGAAGCTCTGCCAACGTGATGAGCGGTGGTGTAAATAAATTATCTACCATTTTACACGGTTTGTTGTTGCTGATCAGTGTTATTTTAATTCCAACCATTTTGAATTTAATTCCATTAGCGGTTTTAGCAAGTGTCCTTTTGGTAATCGGTTATAAATTGGCTAACCCGAAGCGTTTTGTGGAAATGTGGAAATTAGGAAAAGAACAATTTATTCCTTTTATCGTAACGGTAATTGCCATTGTGGTATTTGACTTATTGGTCGGTATCATCGCCGGATTATTGGTCGGGATAGTCGTATTACTATTAAAATCATATACCAATTCCCATCAGATGCTGATTAAAGAATACATGGGTGAGAAAAATCTTTTTCATATGAATTTGGCGGAAGAAGTAACTTTTGTGAACCGCGGATCCATCGTAAAAGAATTGGATGCACTTCCAAAAAATTCCTATTTGGAATTGGATTTCAGACGAACAAGAATTCTTGATTATGATATTTTAGAATATTTGGATGAATTTACCGTAAAAGCAAAAAACAATAATATACACATCAAATTAATTTCCGAACGTGGGAAGGTCGATAATCCACAAAGTTTCCGTGAATTTTTCGGGCACAAGGTATTTAAAATGGCACACTAATCATTATTCAAAATAATTAATAATTATAAAAATATAATAAAGATGAATACAGAATTTTATAATCAATTGTTGGAGAACAACAAGAAATGGGTAGAGAATAAACTAGAATTAGATAAAGAATTTTTCATCAAGCTGGCTCATGGTCAGCAGCCTCCCGTGTTATGGATTGGTTGTGCGGATAGCCGTGTTCCTGCAAACGAAGTAATAGGAGCACAACCGGGTGAGGTTTTTGTGCATCGAAACATTGCAAATATGGTCGTACATTCGGATATGAATATGCTAAGCGTATTGGATTATGCTGTAAATGCTTTGAAAGTAAAACACGTGATCGTTTGTGGACATTACGGATGTGGTGGTGTAAAAGCAGCCATGGGAAATCAGTCGTATGGACTTGTGGACAACTGGATACGTCATATAAAAGACAGTTATAGACTTCACAAAGGTGAATTAGATGCAATCGAAAATGAAGAGGAACGATTTGACCGATTTGTGGAAATAAATGTACAAGAACAGGTATTGGATTTAGCAAAAACCTCCATCGTTCAGAAAGCGTGGGAAAATAACCAGGAATTGCATTTGCACGGTTGGGTGTACGGAGTAGGATCCGGAATCGTAAAAGACTTGAATTTTAACGTAAGTTCCAACACTGAGTTGGATGACGTTTACCAATTGAACTTTTAATAAATCATATAAAGTTTGATGTTTGACCCTGGAAATGGAGTTTTCCGGGGTTTTTCTTTTTTGTAGGTTTGCAGAATGTTTTCAAAGGAAGAAACCTTTCAAATCCGTAAAAAATTCTGGGTCTCATTTGGTCAGTATATGAAATTACAAATGGCTGCAAATGGCGAAAAAATCAATTGGATCAATTATAAAACCGGAATAAAAGATTTATATTTTAAAACGGATGTAGACAATAAATCCGCAAGAATTGCTATCGAGATAACAAAGAAAGACATTGATATTCAGGAACTTATTTTTGAGCAGTTTGAAGAATTTCAATTGCTTTTCCATTCGCACATGGAGCAAGAGTGGATTTGGTACAAAAGTTTTTATGATGAATCGGGTAAACAAATCAGCAAAATAGAAATTCGCCTCGAAGGTGTTAGTGTTTTTCGCGAAGAAACATGGCCGGAGATCATCAGTTTTTTGAAAAATAATCTAATGAAGCTGGATGAGTTTTGGGAAGATATAAAGGATTCTTTTGAGATATTTAAGTAGACCAATTTTTCATTCCTTCAAAATGAATAAATTCCATTTCATTTTGTACAATTCTCCGTAAAATGATACATTTACGTCTCTGAAAGGATTGTATGAATCGCTTTGATCTTCTAAAAAATCGTAGTTTAAGCAAATGGATTGGTTTTTTGATTGCCTTTCTCATCTTTGGAGCAACGGTTTGGTATTCGACCCAGTTTGTCAATCAATTAAAGAAAGAAGAACAAATTAAAATCGAAAACTACGCAAAAGCCGTTCAGCTTCTGGCTTCTGACGAAACCGCTTTGAGCTCGGATGTGAACGATTACCTGGTCAGTATCACGAGTGGAAACGAAACCATGCCAGTTCT
>CALLXZ010000077.1 GCA_937875605.1 uncultured Moheibacter sp. | reverse complement strand
TTTGACTATAATTCAAATGGAGAATTAGAAAAGAGTCAATACGAAAAACTATTGAAATCCAAAGGATATGATGCGGTTTCGGCTTTTGATACGGTGAATAAAAATCCATTGTTGATTTATGCCATTTATGTCAAAAATGGCAAATTGGGAATTTTGGACCAAAAAGGAAAAGAAATCACCGAAGCTAAATATGACCGGATTTCCGGACTTCAGTCCGACCCTGTTTTGGGAATAAATTATTATCCGGATTATTACATCGTCAACATCCATGATAATTGGGGTGTCATTTCCAATTCCGGAAAAGAGATTTTAGCGATGCAACCTTATTATTTACAATACGGAGAAAGATTGCGAGATAAATTTGAGAAGGTTAAATTTTTTATGGCTCAAACGGGAACGGACGAAAAATTTTTTAATACCCAAGGAAAAGAAATTCCCAAACCGGAAAAACCTGTCGAAAAATCGCCATCCAACACTCAAAATCCACCTGTTCAGACTAAAGAAACTTTTAGCGATGAAAATCCTTACGGGAAAGTTATCAGACGTATGGATAAATTTGGAGTGGTGGAAGCGCAGAAAGATGGAAAATACGGTCAAGGTGTTGTCAATTTGAAAACCAAAAAATTGGTCATTCCTGTTGAATATGGATTTATTTTGATCGACCGTTTCCAGCGGTTTATTGCCGGAAACTATAAACCCGGAAACTATACACTTTATGATACCATCGGTGTCGCTTTGACAAAGGATTTGGAGAAAATAGAAGAGTCAAACGGTATTTATTTTTTTACAAAAGAAGGGAAAATTGCTTTTTTTGACCAGGATTTAAAACAATTGTCAAAATATGAGTATGAGGATCACGGTTTTCATTCTAAAAATCGAATTATGATAATGAAAGCCGGGAAGAAAGGAATGATCGATCTAACGGGGAAAGTTCTGATTCCGTTTGAATACGATAATTTGAATTTTATTACTTATCAAGTCGGTTCTTCCGGCGAACATAATCCTTTAGTCCGTGCAACGAAAGACCGAAAAGACGGATTGATTGATTTCGATGGGAATATTCTGATTCCGGTTGAATTTGATAGATTGGATACGCAAATCGCCGCTCGTGAAAAAGAATTAAAATACAGAGGTTCGGGCGAAAGGATGCCGGTTGACCATACCATAACAGAAAATAACCAATATTTTGTTGTACAAAAAAACCGAAAATATGGGTTGATCGGGAAAGATTATTCGGTCATTTTTCCGACCGAATACAGCGAAATCCTAAAAGCCGACAATGCAGATTTTGTGCATGTGGTTGTACGCGACGAAACGCAAGTTCGAAAAGAAGGGCTTTATAGTATTTCCAAACGCAAATTTCTATTTGAAATAGAATCCGGAGCGGATTATAAGTTTATTTACGGTCGGCATATTTTGTCGAAAAAGGACGGAAAATATGCATTGTATGATTTGGAGGGAAATCAACTGGTTTCTTACCAAGAAAAAGAAATATCCGGAAGGAATTCTCTGTTTAAAGGATTGACTCAGATTTACAGTTATGGAAAACCCAAAAATGCGGTTTTATACATCGGACAACATGGGATAGCAAGTAAATTCGTGGAAGTGGATTCGTTTTAATGGAAATAATGGAACGAAATAAACTATTGATTATGAATATATTTGTCTTTCCGTAATCCTTTAAATTTAAAGCAATATTTTACTATGAAAATTAATTTTACTCTTGCCGTTTTCTTTCTGTCTCTTATCATTCAAGCTCAAAAAACATCGGAAATTGATAAATATCCGGTAGGCGTGAAAATTAAACCATCCGATAATTTTACAGCGAGACAAGTTGCCGAAATGGCGATTTTCCCCGGCTGTGAATCAGAAACCGACAAATCCGAATTACAAAAATGCTTTAGTCAGAATATTTCGAATTTATTAAGTGCCAAATTGTGGAATTTCACCGATAAGATGACAGAATTAAAAATCAATTCCGCCAGCGCAAAACTTCAATTCGTAGTGGATAAAAATGGAAAATTAATTCAGATTGTAGCGATGAGTGGCGGAAATGTCGAATTAGCACAAGCATCCGAAAAAGCACTAAAAGAAATTGCTACAGAAATTTCAGTAATCCGTCCGGCACTTTTAGAGGATGGTTCGCCAGTCAACTTGGTTTTTCAGCTTCCGGTGCGCTTTCAGATTCAGGAAGATAGTCCGGAAGAACCTCAGTACGATTGGAACGAATTGGTCATGACCACTTTGAAGGAAAATAATTCGATTTATGAAATCCGCATTGCTAAACCTGAAACCTTTAAAGTCTATGAAATCACTTCAAACGGTCAAGTTTTTTTAGGAAATTACCAGACGATGTATGAAATCGTTCAGACCGAACCTTATAAATCCATTTTCGAAAGACTAAATGACAGGATGTTAATAACCGAAGGACTGATGAATGGTACTTTTTACAGGATTTATAGTTCAAAAGAAGATCAGCTGAATGTACATATTTATGAATTGAAAGAAGGGCAAGAAAGTTTGTTAGAAAAAATCAGTCAGAAAGATTTTTACATTCTCCCCAAATATTCCGAATTAATTATAAGATAAATAATAGGAGTTCAATCGAGAGTTCTATCTTTGTAAGAAGCTTAATTTGAAACAATTATTTACATATTGCCTGATTTTCTGCATGGGTTCTTTTTTGTATTCCCAACAACAACCATTGTATTCGATACAACAGGTAAAGGATATGGCGATTTTTCCGGGATGTGGAAAAATTTCGCAGTCCTTGAAAAAAGAATTGACAAATTGTCTTTCCCAACAACTTTCCGAACGATTAATAAAAGAGTTAGACGGTATAGAGGAAACTTTGCGCAAAAGTAACATTTACGATGCCTCCGCTCAGATCCAATTTATCATTTCCAAAGAAGGAATTTTGTTAGGCAGTGAGACTTTGCCGGGAAGCAATCCGGTTTTAGCAGATGCTGCTCTTCTGGCGATGGATCGGATCTCACTGGAACTACCACCTATCCGTCCCGCCATGTTGAAAAATGGAACACCTGTCAATCTCGTTCTGCAACTTCCAGTCGTTTTCAAATTGGAAAAGAAACCCGAATCCGTTACGTCAAAGTCTTATCCGGTCGATGAAATCGTTTTGTTTACATTGTTGACCAATGAGAATAATCTTCGATATGAGGTTCGGTTGTTTCAAAACAAAGATGTAAAAGTCTATGAAATCAAAAACGACCAAACAGAGTTCTTAGGCAAATTCCTAAAACTAAACGAAGTAGAAAATTCGGAGCCGTATAAATCATTGATTAACCAATGCAAATCCGACAATAAAATTCTCATGGCAGATGGATTTTTGGAGAAAGAATTCTTCGAAATTTATATTTACAATTTATTTGATTCCACTCATAAAAATCCCATTTTCGTAGAAGTCATGAAAGTAGATAATCAGAAAAGAAAATTGATCTCCAAATTTGAAAAAGAATCGGATTTTAACGAATCCCGATTTGCTCCATTGATTTATAGAGAGTAAACCAAATGTTAAACGTTTTTACGTTAAGCGTTAATTTTCTACACTTTACACTATGACTTTTTTAAATTATGCTTTTTACTTAATTTAATTCTGACTACTTTTGCCGCTCAAAAAACAAAAAATGTCAGGAAAGATTACACTAACGATGATTAAACCCGATGCTGTGAAAAACGGATATATCGGAAATATTTTGGCAGACATCACAAATGCCGGATTTAAAATTAATGCCATGAAATTAACGCAGCTTTCAAGAGCAGAAGCGGAAAAATTTTATGCGGTGCACAAAGAACGTCCTTTTTTCAATGATTTAGTAGGATTCATGATTTCAGGCCCTATCGTTGCAGCGGTTTTGGAAAAAGACAATGCTATCGAGGATTTCAGAAATTTAATCGGTGCAACCAACCCAAAAGATGCAGCAGAAGGAACGATCCGAAATAAATACGCAGAATCCATCGACGCAAACGCTATCCATGGTTCTGACAGCGATGAAAATGCAAATATCGAAGCTAACTTCCATTTTTCAGGAAGAGAAATCTTCAATTCTTAATTAGAA
Organism: uncultured Moheibacter sp.; assembly: GCA_937875605.1. GTDB lineage: Bacteria > Bacteroidota > Bacteroidia > Flavobacteriales > Weeksellaceae > Moheibacter. The sequence continues at coordinate 1,088 of CALLXZ010000077.1, read as the reverse complement.
TTAGATTATAAAATTAGTAAAAGCCGCCCCATAATTGGGACGGCTTTTTACTTCACATTAAATTAAAACAACACATGAGTAATTAGGTAAATGAGGCCAGCGGTTTGACTGCCCGGTTTACTTCGCCTTTTGTATTTTTACTTTAACGATAAGGCTGGAATAATCCGGGCAATATTTATTAGTTTTTAATAATTTTCAATGTCTTTTGGTGATTGTTTGCCAACGTAACTTTGATAAGATATACGCCTTTTGAAAAGCCGTTTAAGTTGATATTAGAAGCATTTGATTCTTTGATCTTCTGACCATTTAAGTTGTAAACTTCCACTGTTTTTACTTTTTCTTTTGAATTAATATAAACGATACCATTTGTTGGATTCGGATAAACGGAAACACTTGATTTGGTTAAGTCTGAAACGCTCATTACTTCCCCTTTGTTCACACATCTTACCGAATATCCGTGGCTTTTTGCATCCCCACCAAATCCTGTTGTGCTTCCTACATACGTTCCTAAATAAACAAATCGGTAAAAGTCAGGATTAGCACTTGCGGTTCTGGTCCATATGTAGGCACGCTGTCCTTCGAATGCGAAACTATCATCTTTACGAGCACCCGCACCGGCAATTTTCAAATTACTTTCAAAACCTCTTGTAATTCCGTTGTTGTCAGAACCTTCCGGTGCCGGAAAAATTTCTTCCAATTGCATCACATTGTCCCAATCCGCTTCTGTCGGGATTTCCCAATCGTTTCCGAGGGCTTTACAAGGATCCATCCCATTATGTTCCGTTACTTCATCTAAAGTTTTCGCAGTCCAAGTATCGTTTTGATTTGGATTGGCAAACCAACCTGTATATTCCGTGTAAGGAGAACCGCCATTGATATAAAAGATATCGGTTCCTTCTCCCAAACCTAAAGGATTATTTGGTGTTGGATAAACATCGCTCATTTCAGAATCTTTCAATTGATGGCCGTCATCCCAACGTCCCCATTGGAAATAATCACCTCTTGCCGATTCATCGTCAATGCTCGCCGCAACTTGTGAACTTCCTAAATTCTGCTGCAGCCAAATATGTCCATCCGCTGCACGAACG
>CALLXZ010000076.1 GCA_937875605.1 uncultured Moheibacter sp. | reverse complement strand
AAAACAATCTTCCGTTTATTTTAATTACCCAATCGGGTGGTGCGAGGATGATGGAAGCTGCAATTTCCCTGATGCAATTAGCAAAGGTAGAGGCAAAGCTAACCCAACTTTCCGATGCGAAAATTCCTTATATCACTTTACTTACTAATCCCACCTATGGTGGAATCACTGCTTCATTTGGTTCGGTAGGAGATTTGGTTTTGGCAGAGCCGGGCGCATTGATTGGTTTTGCGGGACCCAGAGTTATCAAAGAAACCATCGGTAGAGATTTGCCGGAAGGGTTTCAAACTTCTGAATTTTTGCTTGAAAAAGGATTTATAGACATGATTGTTCACCGTAAAATGCTGAAAAAGCAATTAACGGAATCTATTAACATGTTGATGCCTACAGAAGTAGAAAAAGGACGTTCAAAAAAGTAAAAAATAGTTGTTATTAATAAATGGGATTGTTTATATTTGCATCCCAATTGCGAGAATAGCTCAGCTGGTAGAGCACGACCTTGCCAAGGTCGGGGTCGCGGGTTCGAGTCCCGTTTCTCGCTCAATTTTTGAAATAATGATAATTACCCTGCCCTGGTGGTGGAATTGGTAGACACGCAGGACTTAAAATCCTGTGCTCATTAGAGCGTGCGGGTTCAAGTCCCGCCTGGGGTACTTAAAATCCTGATAATCGTTTTGATTATCGGGATTTTTGATTTTAAAAAGTTTAGTAGAATTTAATTTCTTTTTTGATGATATTCTTTTATTCCAATAAAAAGCTGATTTCCATCTTTGCTTTACGGTCTATTTTTGTGATTATGGCGCTTTTTGCAGCCTTAATTGCAGGAGAAGTTTTATGGATATTTTTTGGTGTTTCGGCTTTGGGAATGATAACAGAACTTTCTGTTTATTATATGAGAGGTTATTGTAAAATTACCGAAAATGAAATTATAATTTTGGGTAATCTTTTGGCACGAAAATCAGTCAACATTGAAGAAGTTTATCTGACGTTGTCTTACGATAATGAATGGACTTTCCGAACAAAAGAAAAGGAATTGAGAATCAATAAAGGCTTTATCCGAAAAGAGCAACGAGAAGACTTTGAACTACAATTAAAAAGAATTCGAATTAGTGTGGATCAAAAGAAGCATTTGATTAATACATAAAAAAACCTTGACGTTTCCGCCAAGGTTACTATGAAAAAACTAACTATTACTTTAAACTCTTCGAAAATAACCATATTTGATTTTCAATGTATTAAATTTTATGGTACAAATAAGGAGCAAAAAAGTTTTTTTTAAATAAGTTTGAGTTTTGAGCAACTGTGCAAATCTGTCCAATCTATTTAAATAAATCTAAAAGCCGCTTGCATTAGCTCTTGCTCTGATCGTGAAATACCAATTTTATGAGCGATTTCTTTCCACTGTTTTACGGAAGTGAAAACTTCGGTCAATATTTTGTTCATTTCAGATTGATTTAATCTAAAAAAAATGCCTACGCTTTTAGCTAATTCAAAATCTAACATATTGTTATCCATATCAATATTTAAAGCCAAACCATCTTTATCAATAGAAGGGTTTAAAT
>CALLXZ010000075.1 GCA_937875605.1 uncultured Moheibacter sp. | reverse complement strand
GTTTGTCAGAACTTCACGCGAAGTATTGTATTGAACAACCAAATTTCCACCGTCTTTTACATAATCAAATAAGATTTTGTTTTTATAGGTCAATTCGTTTAGCACATTAAACGCACGAATTCCCAATACAACTGCATCAAATTTTTGCAAATTTTCCATTGTGATATTTTGAGGCGAAATGATTTCTACTTCGTATCCGATTTGTTTCAGATTTTCGGGAACGGAATCACCTGCGCCTACGATGTAACCGATTTTTTCACCTTTCTTTTTGATATCAATATGAACAATCTTACTTCCTCCCGAAAGCAAAACTTTCTGTTCAGGAATGTGTTCGTAATTGATTTCGATTAATTCTTTATCAAAGACTTCATTTCCAATTTTCAGTTGTGGAACCAATTCGGTTTCGGACTGATTTTTAGGTGGCGAAACTTCAAACCAAAAAGTTTGGGTTTCGCCGGATTTCGCTAAATGAACTTCTTGATTTTCAGGTGAAATCCCCCATTCTTTCGGAGCGTTTAAACTTAAATTTCCAATGAGATTATCTCTAAAAGATTTGACTTTTACAGAAACTCTTTTCGGATTTGATTCGCTGAAAACGATGACTTTTTCATCCACGCTGACCGAAGCTTTTGGAACGATAACAAACGGTTTGTAAGTTTCACCTTTTTCGGGATCGTTGTATTTGTAAACAACTGGTTTTTGGAATGAAAAATCTTGTCCTTCGATCGTTAAATTGAAATTTACCATATATGGCTGTGGCGTTTCTGGCAAACCAATTAATTTTTCATCAGAAACTTTATACATTCCCAAACTTCCTTTTTCAGTTAACCAATAAGGCGTGGTGGAAGGTTTTTCATAGGGAATGAGAGTTGAGTTTTCGGCTTTAAAAATCTGATTATTCTCTAAATTTGAATTGTATGAAACGCTATTTCCATTGACATTAATCGAATTTATTTGAATTGGATTTTTGCTTCGGTTAATAGCTTCAAGATTTATTTTCAGATTTTCTTCCGCAACCGCTGTATTCGAAGCAGAAACCACTTCCAAAAACAATCCCGAACAATTATAAATGATATTTTTAATTTCTTCCGATTTAATTTCTCGCCAATGTTTATCTTCCAATTTCTGAATCAATTGATAGGCTTTTACCAATTCGAAAACAGATTTTGACGGATTTTTGAAATCGAATTCCTTTTCAACTTTTGCGAGAATTGCTCCAATTTCTTTTCCACCTTTCACACGGTTCCAGCTCGTATCAATTCCTTCAAAAACATCGGATTTCGGCTGATTTCCTTTGATGATTTCTAAATATTCCATCGATTTTCCGCGAACTGCCGTCGCGCCAAACCCCTGCGAACTATGTTGGCTTCGGCTTTTAGCAGCGATTTCCGAATTGCTCAGTCCCAAAGTCGAATAATACGAACCGATGTCCATTGCAAATAATTTGCTTTTATCGGCTTTGTCAAATTTCTCCTGACTTCCATAAAAAAACCAGGATTGGTTCCAAAAAAGTCGTTTTGGATTCCAGACCGGAACGGTTTCTAATTGTTCCGGAAATCGGG
>CALLXZ010000074.1 GCA_937875605.1 uncultured Moheibacter sp. | reverse complement strand
TTGCTGTAGCCAAATCTACTGCTTCATCATTTCCATCTTGATTAAGTTCATTGTGTGAAGTATGATTTTGATTATTTCCACTTTCCATCACGTGTGTTCCTTCGCTGTTTTCAACGTTGTCCCAATCTACTTTGCGATCATATAAGCAACAGCCGGGAAGTGCATCGTAAGTGGAAGTTTCTGCTATGTAAAGTTCATTATCATGACCTACTTCCGCAATTTTTTTCATAATAGCTTCTTTGGAAGTTTGAGTTGAATCATAGGTCAAGGTCAAGACTTTGGTGAGGATGTCCCAATTCCCACTCGCAGATGGGAAAGTTTTGATGGCATTTTCAATTCGTTTTTTACACGAACCACAATTCCCTCGAACTTTGATGGTTTCGGTTTTTTGGGTTGTTTGTATTTGCGGAATGTTTTCTGTTTCATCTGAATTCGCATCACGGGTGTATAAACAACATCCCGGAAGATTTTCATAAACCGATTTTTCTGCTAAATACAATTCGTTGTCATGTCCTACCTTGGCGATGTTTTTTGCAATGGCATCCAGCGAAGTGGAAGATTCATCAAAGGTTACGGTAAGGATATTGGATTCCAAATCATAATTTCCTTTTGCTGACGGTAATTCTTTTACGGCATTTTCGATACGTTCTTTGCACATACCGCAGTTGCCTTTTACTTTTAAAATTTCTGTTTTTTCCTGTGCAGATAATCCAATGGAAATCAACAACAAGAATATATAAATAAGATTTTTATACATTTCATTTGAATTAAAAATTATAAATAATTTTTTCGAACTATGAAGTTCGAATTTCGCTTATGAAATGTATTTGGGCGGATGCCAAAAAGAATAACTCAAATCTTTATTAAGAAGTGATAAATAAAATTCATTCTGAATATTTTCAGCAAATAATTCAGTTGTTTTTTCTTCTGATTTATTTTGTTCAAAAAATAATTGGAATACGATCGAAATGGTCATGTTACAATCAGGCATAGGGCAATTAGTTCCGCAATCTTTCTTTTCCTCTTTTTTATCAGAACCGTGACAACATCCCTTTTTTTCTTCTGATTTTTTATCTGAATGCTCATCATTTGGAACAGCACAACAACTCATTTCCATTTCCTCAGGCTCCCCCAAAGGAAAGACATTCGCCATCAACGGCGAAGATAGAACCGTAAAGGAAATAAAGAAAATAAATATGTTGAACAATCTTCCCACAGAAAGCAAATTTAGTCAAAATTATTTGAATTCACCCCTTTGTCTGACTACTTCATATAGAAATGCACCGCAGGCAACGGAAACGTTTAAAGATGAAGTTTTTCCAAATACAGGCAGTTTTACAATTTTATCAGAGATTTTGATCAAATCATGAGAAATTCCATCTTCTTCACTTCCCATTACAATTGCTGTGGGCATCACAAAATCTGCATCATAAAGGTAATCGGCAGCTTTTTCCGTTGCACTCACAATCTGAATTCCTGATTGTTGCAAATAGTCAAAAACCTTTCTCAGACTTGGCTCTTTACAAACAGGAATATTGTACAAAGCTCCTGTTGAGGTTTTCACAGCATCTGCATTTACAGAAGCGGAACCTTTTTGAGGAATGATAATCGCATCGACTCCTACGCATTCTGCAGTTCTCGCAATCGCACCGAAATTTCGGACATCGCTTACACGGTCGAGAATCAGAAGGAAAGGCGTTTTTCCCTGTTCGTAAATCTGTGGAAGAATGTTTTCTATAGAATCAAATTCAATCGGAGAAATGAAAGCATAAACGCCCTGATGGTTTTTGCGTGTCAATCGGTTTAATTTTTCGATCGGAACGTATTGCGCAGGAATTTCAAATTCGGTAATTAATTTTCTCAATTCCGAATGAATTTCGCCCTGCAAACCTTTTTGCACAAAAAGTTTGTCAATCGTTTTCCCTGCCTCAATCGCTTCGATGACCGGACGCAATCCGAAAATGCCTGATTCTTTTTCTCTTTCCATGGGGCAAACTTACGAAATTCGAAGCTCGAAGCTCGAATTTCGTTTTAAAAGTTGTGGATATTTTAATTGGATTTCTATTTTAATTTATCCGAAATTTGCAATTCAATTCATATCAAAATGCAGCAATATTTGGATTTGGCAAAACATGTCATGGAAAATGGAGAATTTAAAGAAGACCGTACCGGAACGGGAACCAAAAGTGTTTTCGGTTACCAGATGCGTTTCAATATGCAGGATGGATTTCCGCTCGTGACCACTAAAAAGTTGCATTTAAAATCAATCGTTCATGAATTGCTTTGGTTCTTGAATGGAGATACCAATGTGAAATATCTTCAGGACAACGGCGTAAGAATCTGGAACGAATGGGCAGATGAAAATGGGAATTTAGGACCGGTTTACGGTCATCAGTGGAGAAGTTGGGGAAAACCAAATGGCGAAACCATTGATCAGATAAAAGTTGCAATTGACCAAATTAAAAATAATCCTGATTCGCGCCGAATCATCGTTTCTGCATGGAATGTAGGCGAATTAGATCAAATGGCATTGGCTCCGTGTCATGCTTTTTTCCAATTTTATGTAGCAGATGGGAAATTGTCATTGCAATTGTACCAACGAAGTGCTGACATTTTTTTAGGTGTTCCGTTTAACATTGCTTCGTATGCATTATTATTGAAAATGATGGCGCAAGTTTGTGGTTTAAAAGAAGGAGATTTCATCCACACATTTGGAGATGCGCATATTTATTCCAATCATTTTGAGCAAATTAACTTACAACTTTCGCGTGAACCGAGAAAATTACCAAAAATGAAAATCAATCCGGATGTGAAAGATATTTTCGGTTTCAAATTCGAGGATTTCACATTGGAAGATTACGATCCGCATCCGCATATCAAAGGTGCTGTGGCGGTTTAGTTTTTCCGCTTTGAATGAAACTTTATCTCAAGAATTTATTTTGTAAATTTGTGAGATTCTGAAAAAAATGAAAAATGAGATACACGATGTCCTTTCAGGAAAGAGCAAAGTTAGGTTTGGAACAACTCTCCAAACAATCTGCCGTTACTTTGAAAACCGCGAGAGATCAAGCGGAATTTTTAAAAAAGAAAAGTACTACAAAAAATAAGAAAGCAAGGATTTAGAAATTTATATTTCAAAGCATAATCTATGGATGGAAAACCTCGATTTTTCACAATATGTAAGTGAAGGCGCCGAACAGAAAGTTTATCTCAAGGACAATTCTCATGTTTTGAAATTAAACGATTCAATTTATTATAATTCTTGGAAGGATTACATCCACAATCTTTTGCTTCACAATTATTTTTTCCCAGACACATCGTATGAACTTTTAGGCTTCACCAAGCAAGACGATATTTTATATTCTGTTGTCAAACAGGCATTCGTAAAAGTCACCGAACAAACAGATTTACAAAAAGTAAATGAATTTCTCCTTGCAAATGGTTTTGAAAACACAAGAAATCATGATTATTTCCACCCAAAATTGGGCATCATATTGGAAGATTTACATGATGAAAATGTGCTTACCCAAGAGGGAATTTTGTATTTCATTGACACCGTATTCTATCTTACCGATTCATTTTGGTATTCAAATTAATCCATTAAAGATCATGAAAAATACACTTATAAATTATTTTATTCTTATCTCTGTTTTATTGAGTTCTTGTTCCAAACAAATTCTGGAAAGTCAAAAACAATACACGACCTACGAATCGCAAAATTTAATCGTAATCAAACTTTCCGAAAACGTATATCAACACACTTCTTATTTACAAACCGATGATTTCGGGAAGGTTCCTTGCAACGGAATGATTGTGG
>CALLXZ010000073.1 GCA_937875605.1 uncultured Moheibacter sp. | reverse complement strand
AACAGATATGCAGGTTCGAATCCTGCTCCCGAAATCGGGATGGCGGAACGGTAGACGCACCGAACTTAAGATTCGGCTTTGGTAGAGCATCACGGTTACCGTGAGGGTCGCGGGTTCAACTCCCGCTAAGGTTAACGCCTTATAGCTCAGATGATGCAGCTTGAAAAACTGCTCTTGATGTTGGAACGCAAAATAATCGGTTCGGTCAGTGGACGAAAAAGATAAACTTGTTTGTCGGATTCTGAAACTGACAATCGAGAAGGAAGCCTGAATCATTTGATTTGGAATTTCAGGAAGGAATTTCTTTTCAAGACGAAATTGAATTGAGTAGAACAATTCAACGGGATTTTTGAAAACATTTTCCGGATGAATTTTCAATCGATGATTCCGCTTTACATCCGATGAGTCGGTTGTTTTGTTTTCCTTTTTTAGATGAAAATCTTAAAAATGGCAATGGTTTGCGTGAAGGATGGAGGCATCTGTTTAAGCTCTTTTTGTGAAACAGAGTGGAACAAAAAAGCGAGTGCCGAGAGCCTGACCGTAGGGCACGCCCAAAAAATAAATGAAGTATAACTTATAAAATTGAAAATTATGTTGTGGATTAAAATTAATGCTTATCAAATCGGCTTGGCATTTAAAAACGGAGAATTAAAATCCATTTTACAAGCCGGAAAACACTGTAAACATTTTGGCGCCACTGTGCGAGTTTACGATATGACCAAAGAGTTTGCTGCGCCAATGGATTGGGCGATTTTGGAGAAAAATACCCAATTGATGGATGCTTTGGAGGTCGTAAATGTGACCGACAACGAATTGGTGGTAGAATATCGTGACGGACGTTTCTCAAAGGTTTTGAGTGCCGGACGATATGCTTACTGGAAAGGTGTTTTGAAATTGCGATTCGAACGATACAATACTGAAGAATTGGAGGTTCCAAAAGCATTGGATCGCAAGTTGATTCAGTCTCCAGTTTTCGCAAATTACATTCGTTCTTTCGAAGTTTCACCAAACGAAAAAGCAGTTTTGTACGTGGAGGATAAATTTGAAGCGGTTTTGGAAAATAGTATTTATTACTATTGGAAAAATGCTCAGTCAGTGAAACTGGAATGTGCCGATATGCGTCAGCAATTGGTGGAAATCGGAGGTCAGGAATTATTGACTGCTGACAAAGCGGCTTTGCGGATCAATTTCGATTTGACTTATCGGGTTACCAATGTCCAAAAAGCTTTGGTAGAAAACAAAAGTTTTGAGAAACAATTGTACACTTTGATGCAGTTGGCTTTGCGTGAATATGTGGGTGAAATGACTTTGGATGAATTGTTGGAAAACAAAGAAAAGGTATCTGAAAGCGTTTTGAAAACTGTGGGTCAAAAAGCCAATGAATTGGGCGTTGCTGTATTGTCTGCAGGAATTCGGGATGTGATTTTACCTGGCGAGGTGAAAGAAATTATGAACCAGGTTTTGGTTGCTCAAAAGAAAGCACAAGCCAATATCGTTA
>CALLXZ010000072.1 GCA_937875605.1 uncultured Moheibacter sp. | reverse complement strand
CACTTGGTTTCCAGATGACAACATCACCACAAATCCAAGCCAATGCTGCGTTCCAAGACCAAACTGCTACCGGAAAGTTGAATGCTGAAATCACTCCAACAATTCCAAGCGGATGGTACTGCTCGTACATTCTGTGTCCCGGACGCTCTGAGTGCATCGTGTTACCATAAAGCATTTTGGCTTGTCCGGTCGCAAAATCGCAGATATCGATCATTTCCTGAACTTCACCCAAACCTTCCTGGTAAGATTTTCCCATTTCGTAAGAAACGAGTTTTCCTAATTCAGCTTTGTTGGCTCTCAATTTGTCACCAAACTGGCGAACGATTTCTCCACGCTGAGGAGCCGGAGTTGTTCTCCAGGTTTTGAATGCTTCCTGAGCGGAAGCTATTGTTTTTTCATAGTCTTCTTTGGTTGTAGTTTTTACTTTTCCGATTAATTTTCCGTCAACCGGAGAGTATGATTCGATGATTTCTCCATTTGAAAACCAGTTTGAACCGGTTGAAGTCCCATCGTTTATCTCGCTTAATCCTAATTTTTTAAGTTCGTTTTGTATCATTTTGCTTGTTGCTTTTTTGAAAGACTCAAAGGTACTAAAATACTATGAAGTAAAAAGCATCAAGTATTAGGTAGCAAGTTAATGTAATTAAGAATTTAATTAATTGATGTGTCAAATATTGATAAATCATTTCTATATTTGATTCAAATTCAGAACAGTGGAAAAGTTAGAAAACATTATTTTTTATACGATTGATAAAAGCATCCGCACCTACCGAACCTTTGCGCAGAAACGTTTAAGGGAAAACGGATTTAAAATTACCATTGACCAATGGCTGGTTTTGAAAGTCATGACGGAAAATCCCGGTATTTCGCAACAGGAAATTGCGGAACGCGTGTTTAAAGACAATGCTTCGGTGACAAGGATGATTGAACTTTTAGTAAAATCCGATTATCTGGAGCGAGAAGTTCATCCACAAGACCGACGGAAATCCAATTTGAAAATCACCAAAGAAGGAAAAAAGGTGATAGACGATATACAGGATTTGGTTTTGGAAAACCGGAAAATTGCTTTACAGGGTATTTCGCAGAAAGATATGGAAACCCTTCAAAAAACATTGACCACTATAATCAATAATTGTTAGAATTCAATCAACTTAAACTTTGTCAATATGTTACGGTTCATACTTTACCTCAGTTTGTATTTGGCACTGGCTTGTCTTGCTATGTTTTATAAATAAATAATTTGTCTGGCCAATTTAACTTTGTGTAACTTGGAAAGTAAACAACGTATTTCCCCAAACCATACAGGCAGCACCCGTTTCATCTAAATCTATTGTGAATTGCTCGATGTTTTCTTCCGAAGCAAAAGTCGGAACCGTGACGCGAAGAGCATCGCGTGATTCGTCATATTTGGTTCCCCATTGGTTCCAATCTTTGTTAAAAATCACGATGGTTTCCTTTTCATTAGGGATGGTGTACAAACTGTATTTTCCTGCCGGAAGCTTTTGTCCTTCGATCATCGCATCCTGATTGATTTCAAAAACAGTCGCTTCGTTTGCGCCGGTTCTCCAAACTTTTCCAAAAGGAACGATGTCTTTTCCAAATTGTCTTCCTTTCAAAAACGGACGGCTGTAAATGATTTCTATATCGAGGTCATCGACTTGAGTTTCGATGGAGTCAATTGGGCTTACACGGTTATTTGCCGAAGTTTGGGCATTTACAGCTACCAAACCAAAAAAGGTAAAGATGATGGAAAAAAGAAACGGTTTCATATCAAATGGATTTTTACAAAATTACTACATTATTCTCTTTGCAGCTCCTGAAATTACAAGGATTGTGCCATATAAAAATAGAATTTCTAAGTTATGAGAAAAATCAGAAAAAATTAACTTTCATTTATTTTTGAAAATTCAGAAAATTAAAATACATTTGTTTCAAATTAATTCAAATGACACTTGAAGAATCAAAAGAGAAATTTATCCAAACCTGGGGAACATTTGCTGTGAATTGGGGAGTTAACCGTACGATGGCGCAAATACACGCTCTTTTACTGACGAGTTCTGAACCTATTTCTACCGATCAGGTGATGGAAAAATTACAGATTTCGCGTGGGAATGCCAATATGAATTTACGGGCTTTGATCGATTGGGGAATTGTCAAAAGAGAATTGATAAAAGGCGACCGGAAAGAATATTTCGTGGCAGATAAAGATGTTTGGTATCTGTTTAAGCAAGTAACAAAGGAAAAGCGTAAACGTGAAATAGAACCTGTGATCGATTTTTTAAGAGGTTTGCAAACGATAGATGATGATTCGGATGAGGCAAAAGAATTTGGTAAACTGATGAGCGAATTCACTTCTGTTTCGACCAAAATCAGCAACATTATGGATGTGGCGGTGAAGAGTGATGAACATTGGTTGCTGGGTAAAATTACAAATTTGATGAAATGACGACTGCTCTTTTTTCATAATTGAGCTATGAGGAAGTACTAGTAAAATAAAAAATTTTAAAATTAATTTTCAAAAATTACTGAAAATATAAAAAATTCAATAATGATTAATCTGATTTCTTATAGTATTTATCTCGCCGTGACTTTCTACATCACGATTGTAGTAGGATGGAGATTTTACAAATTGGGTTTTGTGTATTTGCAGAATTTAATTCAGGATACATCGGTTTGTGAATCGACCAACCGCATTTTGCTTACCGGTTATTATCTGGTCAATTTGGGTTATGCGGCTCTTCATCTAAATGGTTGGAGTCCTATTACCAATTATTCCGAAATGGTTTCGGTCATATCGATGAAAATAGGAATTATTTTACTGACACTCTGTGTTTTGCATTATTCTAATATGAGCATCATTTATTTACTTCGAAAAAAACAATTTAATAATCATAAAAACAATTAGTTATGGAAACGACAATTAATTTCAACCTGACAGCTTACATGATTTATTTACCGGTAGCGATTTTGATGACCATCGTAGTGTCTCATCAGCTTTTCAAAAACGGAAAAATATTTATGCTGGATATTTTTCACAAAAAAGAAGACATAGCACTGGCGACGAATTCTCTTTTCAAAATCGGATTTTATTTGTTGAACATCGGGTTTGCTCTGCTTATTATCTATATGTCCCAAATTTATGATTATGAAGGAATGATTTTGAGTTTGAGCACCAAAATCGGTGGATTTGCGATTTATCTCGGAATTATGTTGATGCTGAACTTGTTTTTGTTTATGCGAGGTCGCCGAAAAGCAATGGACAAAGAAAGAAAAGAAGCATTTACAGTTTAAAATTTGAATGATGAAACGTTCGGTTTTTCTTACGTATGGAATAGTTTCGATAGATATCATCATCGCTTTTATGATGTTGGGAAGTATGAGTAATGATTGGTATCTGACATTTTTGTCCTTTCAAAAATATACATTGAATTTCCTATTCGCAATAGCAGGTTTGTATCTCTCGGCTTATTTTTTTGCAAACAGAATGGAGAAAGTTATAAAAAAAGAAGGTTATTTAGTTTCGATTATCATCGGAATAATAGGGCTGTTTTTAATATTAATCTGTGGAATTCTTTCGGGTTCTTTAGTTGGCGTATGGGAAGGAATTTCCAATGTAAATAATGATTATACATACGCTAACGTAATAGAAGATTATATTCAAAATCCAATGCTTCTGATTTTAGTTTTCGGTTTTATCCCGACTTTTCTGACCGGTGGTTTTCTGGGTTATTTAATCAAACGAAATTAGATTTACCCAACCTTGTCAAGGTTTTATTCAGTGCGAAAATAACCTTGATAAGGTTTTTTGACTTATCCCAACATTCTAATCGAAAGTTTGACTCCTTCTATCAATTGGTCAATTTCTTCCTTCGTATTGAAAACGGCAAACGAAGCCCGAACGGTTCCTTTGATTCCGAAATGACGCATGATGGGTTGTGCGCAGTGATGTCCTGTACGAACGGCAATTCCTTTTTTGTCTAAAATCATCCCGACATCAGACGGATGAACACCCGAAAGGCTCAAATTGAAGGAAACTGCTCCGCTTCTAGGAGCATCTTTGGCATAGATGATGACTTCATCCAATTCGGAAAGTTTAGAGGTAGCGTAGGAGAGAAGTTCATCTTCGTATTGATGAATTTGTTCCATTCCGATAGAATTGATAAAATCAATCGCCGTTCCTAAAACGATATTTCCGGCTATGTTTGGAGTTCCGGCTTCGAATTTAAAAGGTAATCCCGCATAAGTCGAATGATCCATCCAGACCTCTTTTATCATTTCACCACCACCGTGAAAGGGCGGAAGTGCGTTTAAGATTTCTTCTTTTCCATACAGAATTCCCGTTCCGGTAGGCGCATACATTTTGTGTCCGGAAAAAACCAAAAAGTCACAATCCATTTTCTGAACATCAATAGCGGTATGAGGAGAGGATTGGGCTGCATCGACCAAAACCCAAGCGCCTATTTTATGCGCTTTTTCGATGAT
>CALLXZ010000071.1 GCA_937875605.1 uncultured Moheibacter sp. | reverse complement strand
CGCCATTTCGGAACACCCTTTTTAAATTTCTCACCAACTACAGCGATTTCCTGATCGATGTCCATATAAACTCGACGTGTCCGCCACATCATAGCAAATAAATCTTTGTCAATGATAGGCGAATGCGGATCGTCTTCCGTATCGGCAAAAGCATGGTGCAAACGGTGCATAACACCATATGCATACGGACTCAGATACGAAGCACCTTGTGTTACAAATGAACCAATGTGAAATGTTTTTTCCCAGAAATTGGACATCGTAAACATACCATGAGCTGCATATCGATGGTGAAACATCGACTGGAAAAAAAGTGAGGCATACCAGTGAAGCACAAAAAGGCTAAGGATAATAATGACAGTTGTTTGCATTAATTTTTTTGAATTTATACAAAGATAAATGATAAATTTCTTTCAATGACTAACGAATGTCAGCCAATGGATTTATATTTGAAGGATTAACAAAAGTTTATGACACGAGGTCTTTTTAATAAAATGTTGTCGTTTAAAATTCCCATTGCTAAAATAGCCGGATTGAAATTGCATTCGTTTGATGGAAATTCAGCTCAAATTTCTGTCAAATTGGGATGGCTGAATCAAAATCCTTTTAAAAGTATGTTTTGGGCGGTGCAGGGGATGGCAGCCGAATTTTCCACCGGAACACTTTGTATAGATAAGATTCAGAAATCAGATCATAAATTTTCTATGCTCGTGGTAGGATTGGAAGCTAATTTTACCAAAAAAGCCGTCGGAAAAATCATTTTCACTTGTGATCAAGGAAAAGAATTGGACGAGATTCTGCAAAAAGCAATTGAAACAGGCGAGGGGCAAACCTTAAAAATGCGAAGCATCGGAAAAGATGAACAAAATGACCAAGTCGCTGAATTCTTTTTTACATGGAGTTTTAAGGTGAAGAAATAGATTTTATTTTTTGATAATCTTATAAGTTTCTTTTTCTATTTCTATAAAATAGATTCCTGCTTTTAGGGAACTTAGATTTACTGACTGACGGATTGTTTCTATTTGACCAATCATTACTTTTCTTCCGAGCTGATCGTAAATTATAAATTCAGCAGGAAAATAGTTGGACGAAAGTTCGATAAATAATTGGTTTTGAACAGGATTTGGATATATTTTAACTTTATTGTCTTTTACAGAAGAATCAATTGAAAGTGTTTCGTCATCGTATTTATAAATGGTTCCATGTCCGTAATTGCCTCCGCTTGTTGTAAGCCCGTAAAGCGAGTTGCCGAATTTAATTAATCCTGCTCTGGGACCATATCCCGGTTCAGTCGTAAAGTCGAAAACTTTGGAAAATTCTGTTCCGTCCGGTTTTATTTTGAAAATAATTCCTCCGGAATAAGTGCCGCCGGCGCCTGTTGTGCCGTATAGAAATTCCTCATGAAATACTAATTCTCCAGCAGGTTTAGCACCCATAGTTACATCGAAATCATGCAGAATCTCATATTGAGACCCATCCGTTTTTATTCTGTAAATAAATCCATTTTCATTTTCAATTCCGAGAAAAGTATTACTGTATAAAAATCCTTCATGCAACAATAATCCAGACGAACTGACATTTTGATGATCAAAAGTATCAATGAAATCATGTAATTTTTCAAAATCGCTACCGTCTGTTTTTATTCTGTAAATGGTACCGTCTTCATTTTCTCCACCGCTAAAAGTTACACCGTATAAATAATCTTCATCGATTAATAAATCATTTTGAGGTTGAGAGCCATTTATACTATAATTACCACCTCCTCCGACGAAACTGTGGATGAGAGTATAATCCGTACCATCAGGTTTTATTTTGTAGATACTGCCGCCGCCTGTGTTTGAACCTCCACTATAAGTGGTTCCGTATAGATAAGTTCCATCGAATAATAAAGAAGATTGCGGCAGTTTTCCGTTATTGTCTACACTGAAGTCAATTAATTTTGTGAATCCTGTCCCATCTGTATTTAGCTTAAAAAGAACACCATTGTCATTTAAGCCTCCTTGAAAAGTGACCCCGAAAAGTTCTGTGCCGACCAAAGTCAGAGAATTATAAGGCTTATAACCATTCGTACCATCGAAATCATGTAGTTTGATATAATCGCTCCCATCTTCTTTTATTTTAAAGATGACTCCCTTATCATGTTCTCCGCCTAATAAAGTTATTCCATAAAAATAAGTTCCGTCACTTATAAGTTTGCTGTGAGATCGGGAACCGTTAATTTGTTCAAAATCAATTATTTTGGTAAATGTTTGAGAAAATAAAGTGGGAGAGAATAATACATTAATTACGAAAATAAAAGCCCATAAGTTTCGGAAATTTTGTGTCAGAAATAACATAGTAGAGTTTTTTTTATGAACGAAGGTAGTTTTTTATAGGTTAAGTAAGTATTAAATAAATTGTTTAAAGAACTTTAGCTCCCTTCACTTTTTGTTTCAGCAAAGCGATTTTCAAAACTTCCATCATATCGGTAACATAGTGAAATTTAAGTCCTTTTATGTATTCCGCTTTGATTTCGGCTATGTCTTTACGATTTTCTTCGCTTAGGAT
>CALLXZ010000070.1 GCA_937875605.1 uncultured Moheibacter sp. | reverse complement strand
AATCCCATTACATTGGGTTTACTGAAAGTTGTGGTAAACATAAAGAATGTGATCAAAAGAAATCCTAAATCTGCCAACGGTGTCATATCGACTGCTGTGGACTGCTTCTTGGCGCGTACTTTGCCATCGCCTTTACCGCCACTATTATTTTCTACTATACTTGCCATCTTTGTCTTATTTAGGTTTTGCTTCTGAACTTGTTACCAACTGAAACTTGTTATAGTCTCTTTCTACCAATTGTTTGATCAGGTCTCTGAATTCAGGATACTGTGCTTTCTGATCTCCCTTAATTGCTAATTTTATATTAGGATCTTGCTGAAAACTAAAATCTACCCAATCAATTAACTGAAGGTCTGTACTATCCATCGGAATTCCGGGAATAGTAGCTTGTTTCTGACCATCCGTTAAGTTCAAATATTGTTTCAATCCTCTTACCGGAACCGGTATTTCGGACATTTTCATGAAACTGCTTTTTTCTGCGTCTGTAAAAGTGATGCCGTATTTGGCTCCCATTTTTTCCAAAATAGGAAGTTTGTTTTTGTCATCAACGATGCTGAAATAGTATTTTCCTTCATTGTTAATGGTAATACGAATCAAATCACCATCCTGAATTTTGGTTTCAGCAACAGAACTTGGTGTTTTCACAGGGACGATATCCGGCTTTTTGAACTGTGTGGTTAGGATGAAGAAAGTAAGCAACAACCAAGCCATATCACTCATCGCCGTCATATCCATGTGGATACCTTGTCTTTTTGGTTTAACTCTTGCCATTTTTCATTTTTTATTATTAATTACTAATTATAAACGGTTTCCCGTTTTCAGATTAAAAAATGAATTAATGGTGTGCAGCAAATGATTGCTGGATGCTCATACCAACTTCGTCGATTTTGAAAGTCAAATCGTCAATTTTGTTGGTAATCATGTTATAAACAATAATTGCAATCGCAGAAGCTCCAATTCCCATACCTGTATTGATAAGTGCCTCTGCAATACCAACTGAAAGTTTTGCAGCATCAGGAGTTCCTCCACCTTCACCTAAAGCAAAGAATGCCTTGATCATCCCGATTACCGTACCCATTAAGGCAATCAACGTACCAACGGAAGCAATCGTTGAAATGATGGAAGTATTCTTTTCCAATGCCGGCATTTCCAGTGTAGTAGCTTCTTCCAATGTTTTGTTCAATTCAATTAATTTTTGCTCTTTGTTCATGCTGTTATCATTAGCAAGTGCTTTATAGGTTGTCAAACCTTCACGTACCACATTTCCAACAGAACCTTTTTGCTGATCACAAAGTTCCAATGCATCATTAATTTGGTTTCTTGATACTAAATCACGGATGTTGTCTACGAATTTCGTAGTATTTCCTTTTCCGTTAGCTCTTCCCAATGCGAAGAAACGATCAATACCAAAAACAATTACCATCAAAAAGAATGACATTAGGAATGGAATGATGACTCCTCCTTTAAATATAATTCCCATGAAGTTTTTAGGGTGTCCAGCTACCGGATCTCCACCTTCAAAATTGGATCCACTACCAAACAGACCATAAAATACCGCCATCGCGATACCGATTAAGATAATGATTGTAATAGGTGCATTTAAACCTCCTCTTTTAGTAGATTTTCTAGGTTGAAAAGTTTCATTTGTTTCCATTTCCATTTTTAATTTTAATTATCACTAATTTTTATTTACAAGAATGCGAATCTATAATTTTATCTTAAATAATCCGATTTTTTCGAAAAAAAATTTTCCTCTTAATTATAATTTAACACTAATAGCTTATCTAAAAAGGAGGTATTTGATAAAAAAAGATACAATTTATTATAATATTCCACAAAAACTGAACCATTTTTTTAAAATTATTAAATTCCAATAGTTCAAGCTTTTGGACTCATAAAAAATAAATATATTTACCCTCACGGAAAAGGATTGGTTCTGCCAGAATAATTATTACAGAATTAAAATATAATGAATAAAAAAATCAATGAAAGTTTATACAAAAACAGGGGATAAAGGCTCAACTTCTTTATATGGTGGTGTTAAAGTGTCTAAAAATCACATACGCATTGACGCATATGGTACTGTGGACGAACTAAATTCAGCCATCGGATTGGTAAGAAGTTCAGATATAAATAATATATATGATGAACAATTAATCCAAATCCAAAAGAATTTATTTCATGTGGGAGCGGAATTAGCTACGCCTACGGAGAAATTGTATTTGGCGAATGGAAAATCCAGGCTTCCAAAAATCCTTCAGGAAATAGATATTTTACAATTGGAAAATTGGATTGACAAGATGGAGGAGGAGTTACCTCCCTTGACACATTTCATTTTACCGGGCGGAAACCTCGCTTCTTCTCATGCTCATCTTTGTCGTTGTATTTGCAGAAGGGCAGAGCGAATTTCTGTTTCGTTAAAAGAAGTAGAAGAAATTCGCGAAGAAGTATTAAAATATTTGAATCGACTATCGGATTATTTATTTGTATTAGCTCGTAAAATCGCATACGATGCGGGACATGAAGAAATAAAATGGCTCCCCAATGAATAGAGTGGCTCTTTTTTTGAACGGCCAGGCGCCTGCGAAATTCCCCGATTTAAAACAATTCAAAAAGATTTTTTGCACAGATGGCGCTTATAATTATTTGAGAAATAATTACATAGTTCCGGATGTAGTCAGCGGAGATTTTGATTCTATTTCCTCATCAGAAATTCCAAATGATATAGAAATCGTCGTAACGCCTGACCAAGATTTTACGGATTTCGAGAAAGCACTGATGATTATCGAATCACGTAATTATAAAGAAGTCTACATTTATGGCAGCAGCGGCATGGAACATGATCACTTTTTAGGAAATTTATCATCAGGTTTAAAATTTAAAGATAAATTGATGTTGATGTTTTTTGACGATTACAGTTATTATTTTTTTGCCGACAAGGAAACTATACTAGAAGGTTACAAAAATAGAATTATTTCATTGTATCCGTTTCCTGTAACGAATGGAGTTCAAACTGAAGGCTTAAAATTTGCATTGAAAAATGAAGATTTGGATATAACTTCTCGAATTGGAATTCGAAATACAGCCAATGAGGATAAAGTAACGATTCGATATAATGAAGGAAATCTTTTAATATTTGTAAAAATAGAATAAGAGTAGTAGAATAAAATTCCATTTAACATAATGTAAATTATAGGAAAATTGAATATATTAAACGTAAACGTATATACCTATTAGAACTCAATCCTCAAAATCAATTTCTTCCGTTTCTATATCTAATTCCAAAGCTTTTACTGACTGAACTGCATTTCCGGCAATTCCTTTGATAGATCCATACATATCAACTGTATTCGAAATCACTTTTTCTATTTGTTTTTCGCGTTCCTTCCAAATTCTCTGCATCGCTCTTTTTTCACTTTCCAAGGCATTTTTCATGGAAGAAAAACCTTCAACTATTGCTTCAATTTGCATTCGGAAATTATTACTGGTCAGATAGTCATAAAGCATATTCATTTTATCGCCTTTGTTTTCTTGTGAAGCCAAAGCCAAACTTACCTGAACCACCGATTCCCGTAGAACAACGCAAAGTCCCTTAAATTCTTCGTACGAACAGACCCAAATTCCATTCAGATTAGCTAATCGTTCCTGCCCGGAAGGCATGGCTTCCGTCACCAAAACGCCCACATCAGCTCCTTTTTCCCGCATATCCGTTTTAAATTTTTCAATCCAACTGGGCTGGAAATCCTTTGTGCGTTTACTCTCGTAATATATTTTTCCTAGATTTTGGCGAGTACGAGTATTAACAACCTGTACACAATCACCACCACGAGCTCCTTTCTTTACTTCTTCTATCGTATCCAGCGGAAAATGCGCCATAAGCCATTCTTCAATCGCCAATTCCTGAACCTCTCCTTGCAGTTGCATAGAACCTTGTTCCTGCTTCCGTTTCATTTCTTCCGTCAGCTTTTTCTGGTCTTCTAATTGCTTATGTAATTCTCTAATTTTTAATTCATTACGCTCTTCTTCTGATTTTCGGATTTTATCTTTTTCGAGTTGAAGTGTTTCGTTTAATTTTCGTTGGGATTCAGCTTCTATTTCTTCTTTCAATTCTGATTTTTCCCGTTTCAGCTTTTCTATTTCGGCTTTTGTACGGTTTAATTCTTTGATTTGTTCCGATTTTTCATTCAATTCTTTTTGAAGTGCACCAAATTGTTCAGCTTGCTCGTCTGATAATTTCTGTTTGATTTGTTCTTCAAATTTCAACTGTCTTTCTTTAGCTTTCTTTTCCAACAAAGCCTTTTCTTCACTTAACTGTTTCTCTAAGCGCTCTTTAAATAATTCATTTTCTTGCTTTTTCTTTAATTCAAATTGCTCCTTTTCCTGATTGAATTGCTGCAATTGAACCTCAATTTTTTGTTTTTCTTGCGCTGCTTGGTTTTGGTATTTTTGCTTAATTTCTTCTTCCAATTGATGAGCAAGAATGTCCTGAACATCAATGGATGTCCCGCAATTAGGGCATTTTATTTGAGTCTGAGAATTCATTTAATTGACGATGTTTATTAATTCTTGAAATTTAGTGATTTTTTGAACATTTACTTCCGAATCCAACTGACCAAATCCATATTGACAAAATATAAAATCCAGTTCATTTCCTGTCGATGAACTATAATCGGTTTGTGTGTCGCCCACATAAACTGATTCGGAAGGTTTCAAATTATTTCTGCCCAGAACGATTTTTATATTTTCAATTTTGGGTTTTCCCGTTCTTCCAAAAGATTCAAAATCAGTGAAAAACGAATGAAATCCAAAATAATCCAAAAACGCTTCGATGTAACCGTCCTGACAATTGCTTACAATGAATAATCTATGATTTTTAACTAATTTTTTCAACGTTTCCTCTACTCCATCGTATAAAATTCCGCCTTTTTCCAACAAATTTCCAGATTCATGTTCCATGATTTCTTTCAGAATTTGATCCCATTTTTCAGGATTTCCATTGGGAAATAGAATCGGAAGAATGTCAGGTAAAAGCAGACCCATAAATCGGTTTAAATCGTTTTCCGTTAATGGTTTTTCTAACAAATCATACTTCGTAAGGATTGAATTCCATGAATGAATTAAAGTTGATCTGGAATCCCAAAGTGTTCCGTCCAAATCAAAAATTATATTTTTATATTTCAATTTTAATTATCTTATAAATAATTAGTTATTAATTTTAATTAAACTTAATTGTAAAGTAAATATTTAGCTCTTACTTTTTTAAATTTTTCCAAATCTTCCTGCCAACTTGCTTTGATTTCTTCTGCAGAAAGTCCTTGGTCAATTTGTTTTCTGAGTTGATCTGTTCCTGCTAAAACATCGATCCAGAATTTCCCGGATTGTTTGATCCAAAAGGGTTCTTTTCCTTCATAATTTTGATGAGCTTTTATCAACCAATTCAAATTAATTTCGGATAAATAAGGGGTTTTACTTAAATCCTCACCATAACAAATCTCTCCTTTAAATCGAGGATCTTTTGCTCCGGAATTGGGTTTTGGAGTGAATTCAAAAGGCATATTTTTCAGATAGGGCGAACCGTAAACTTGAAAAGGTTTGTTCGTTCCACGTCCTTCGCTTCCATTAATCGCTTCAAAAAAACAAGTGGACGGATATAAATTGATAGATGCGTCATTCGGTAAATTTGGGGAAGGTTTTACGGGCAAAGAATATTTATAATCATGCGCATAATTTTTCATAGGAATCACTTCCATATTGCATTTGACTTTGTCTGAGAGCCATCCTTCACCGTTAATCATCAGTGCATATTCGCCAATCGTCATTCCATAAACAACAGGAACGGGATGCATTCCCACAAAAGATTCATATCCTTTTTTCAAAACCGGACCGTCAATATAATGTCCGTTTGGGTTAGGGCGATCCAGAACAATTACTTTTTTTCCGGTTTCGGCAGCCGTTTCCATTACATAATGCAAAGTAGAAATGTAGGTATAAAACCTCGCTCCTACGTCTTGAATATCAAATAAAATAACATCCAAATCAGCAAACTGTTCTTTCGTCGGTTTTTTATTTTTTCCATAAAGCGAAACGATGGGTAATCCGGTTTTAATATCCTTTCCCGATTTTACGGTTTCACCGGCATCGGCATCGCCACGAAATCCGTGTTCGGGAGAGAAAATCTTCTTCACTTCTACTCCATTTTCAATTAAAAAATCCACAATGCTGATTTGTTCGAACATTGCACAATCTGAAGTTACAGCACTTTTTGCACAAGATTTTTTCCCAATCATTTTTGTTCCGTCTGTAATTCCAGTTTGATTTGTGACCACTCCTACTTTTTTTTCTTTTAGCGATGGTAAATACAGATTTGATTGTTGTGCGCCCGTTATAATTTCCTCAAAAACATGTACAATCTCTGTTTTTTGGATCTTAGAATTATTCGTTTGAGCAATACAAGAATTGGAAAGGAATAAAGCAATTAGTGTATATTTGAAAAGTTTTTGAATCATAGCTTAAAAATTAAATTGTTTTGAATTTCACCTGGTGGTTTGCCAAAAAAATAGCGTTCGGTAAAAGTAATAAAAATAACCTTTCTACCACGATCATCCGCATCGGACAGATTGCCGTTGCCATCGGAATTATGGTGGCACTGATTACGCTTTCAACCGGAATTGGAGCAAGAAAAGGCATCAAACAGAAACTGGCAGATTTTAACGGACATATCACCGTAAAACCCTATAACAGTAACCAATCTTTTAATTCGGATTCAGTTTCGATTCATCAAAATTTTTATCCCAAATTCATTGCCGTTCCGGAAATTACACACGTTCAGCCCATTGCGGTAAAAGGTGGAATCATTCGGACAGCTGATAATTTCAGTGGGATTTTTCTAAAAGGTGTCGATACGAATTATGATACAAAACGTTTTGAATCCTATATCACCAAAGGAAAATTTCCAAAAATTGAAAAAGAGAAAATTTCAAATGATGTGGTAATTTCTCAAAAAATCGCAAATGAATTGCATTTGGATGTAGATAGCTCATTTGTAACCTACTTTATTCAGGATTCGGGAAAACCGATTTACAGAAGGTTTCACATCACCGGAATTTTTAGCACTGATATCAAAGATTTTGATGATATTTATGTAGTCGGGGACATTAAACAAGTCCAACGTCTTAATAAATGGGATGAAAATGTCGTGGGTGGTTTTGAGTTGTTTACCAATGATATCGAAAAATTGGATGAAATCGCTGCAAAGGTAAACGATCAAATTGATTTTCAATTATACGCGCAATCCGCAACAAGTTCATTCAGCCAGATTAACGATTGGATTGCCATTTTTGACACGAACATTTTCGTGGTTCTATTTATCATGATGGTCGTTGTGGTCATCAATATGATTATGGTGTTGTTGATTCTGATTTTAGAACGAACTCATTCCATCGGTTTGCTGAAAACACTTGGCGCTACCAATTGGCGTATTAGAATGATTTTTATCTATTATGCAGTTTTCATTATGATTCCCGGCTTGATTGTCGGAAACGTTCTAGGAATCGGTCTTTTGTTGATTCAGAAATATTTTAAAATTGTAAAATTACCAGCAGAAAATTACTATTTATCTGCTGCTCCGGTCTATTTGGATCTTTCTCAAATTTTGATATTAAACTTGTGTGCGGTTCTTATTTCATCGGTTGTTTTGCTTGCTCCTTCCTATTTAATTTCAAAAATAACACCCAACCAGGCAATGAAAATCAATCAGTTGTAAATTTTGGTTGATTTTTTATTATTTTTTTCTTCAAAAATTAGGTCAATAAAATTTATTGATATATTTTTGCCCTGAAAATAGATAGAAATACTATTTTCATTAGGTTTAAGTTGGTTAGGGGGAATACCCTCGTTCTTTATTGAGCGAGGGTTTCTTCATTTTATACACTTTCTTTTAAAAACTTCTTGAAGTTTGTAACAACTGTTCTATTTTTGCATACTTATAACTCGGAACGTTGGAATCCAAAGAAGTAGAATTCACAAGATTAATTGAGAGCAATCAAGGTATTGTGCATAAGGTTTGTCGCATTTATAGTGACACGCCGGAAGCGCATGAGGATTTGTTTCAGGAAATCGTTTTACAACTTTGGAAATCTTTTGACTCGTTTAAAGGCGACTCGAAATTCAGTACATGGATGTATCGAGTGGGGTTAAATACTGCCATTACGCTTATTCGGAAAAAACATAAAAATATTCCAACGACTTCTATCGATAGCCAGCCTTATTTTGATGTAAAGGCAAACGAATTCGATGAAGAAAAAGAAGAACGTCTAAAAATGCTGTATGCTGCCATCAAAAAGTTAAATGATGTAGAGAGAGCGCTGGTTCTGCTTTATTTGGAAGATATGCCTTATAAAGACATCGCTCAAACGCTGGGTATAACAGAAGTAAATGCGCGAGTTAAAATGAATCGAGCAAAAGATAAATTAAAAGAAATGATGACCGTAAACGCATGAACGAAAACGATCAAAATATAAATGACGAATTGGATGACTTGAAATCATTATGGAAAAACCAGCCCGATGAGAAAAGTTATGGTCAACAAGAGATTTTCAAAATGATCCACCGAAAATCCATCAATTCTGTACAATGGCTTTTCATCATCACGATACTTGAATTTTTATTTGGTTTAGGCATGTCCTTGTGGACTATTTTTTCGGGTAATCATATGTATTCCGATGAAAAAATAAAAACCATGGGCGTCGAAACCGTCTCCCGGTTTGAGAATCTTTCTCATTTTGGCTTGATAGGATCCATCATAATTCTAAGTATTACATTTTTCTACTACAGAAAGATTTCTTCTTCTCTATCCGTAAACGAGCTCATGAAAAGCATCATGAATTTCCGAAAGATGGTTATGTGGTTTATCGTGATTTGGTTTGTGTTTATGTTGATGTTATTTTCCCCCGTTATTATGGAAATGGGTGTAAATACGTACATAAACACAAAAAGTACACAAAACATTTCCCCCGAAACTCTTCAAAATAAAGCAAGTCAAATTGGCTATATTTTTGTCACAATTATGATTGTACTTTTACTGATTTTCAGTCTCCTCTATTATGGAATTATTTATGGAATCTTCCTTAGGCGATTAGGTAAAAACTTGAAAGAATTAAAGAAGATTGAAAACTAAATCATAAATTTGTCAGAATTGATGAGTAAGAAATTACAAATAGGAGCATTTTTTTTATCAGCAGTTTTTTTGCTGACTCTGTTTATGCAGCCTGTTCATCAGCTTTCTCATCTTTCACATTATCATCATGCTGATCATTCACACGAAAGCTCAAATCCGCAATCCGTTCAGCATGAAACGCTTTGTTCGTTATGTGATTTTACGCTTCCACTCACAACTGATTTTTCATTAACTTATTTTGAATTAAACATTCCAAAATCGGAAACATTTTCTGTTCAATATTTCGAATTAATTCAAATATTTGTTTCTGAAGTACTTGGCATCAATCAACTTCGCGCTCCTCCTGTTTTTGCATAAAAACACCTTTCTTTAAACCAGAATAATCTTTATTCTAACTAAAAAATCAATTTATGCAATTCATGCGTTTGCTGTTTTTGCTCCTATTGTTGAGCAATTCAGCAATTTCTCAAATAACATTAGCCGGAAACATCACGGATTCTTATGGAATATCAATTGAAGGAGCTAAAATTTCCGTTCAGGGAAATTCTACCCTTTCTAATTCCGAAGGTAATTATCAACTTTTCATTTCAAAACCTCTTAAAACTATCGTAAAAGTAGAAATAGAAGGATTTCAGAAAGTGGAAATCAAAGTAGATTTAAGTTCAAATCAAATCCGAAACTTCATTTTGGAGGAACGAATTTATGAATTGGAAGAAACCATCATTCATCATGCTCACGAAAAAGAAGTTGCCAATGTCGAAACAATCGATCAGAATTTTTTGATGAATGAATTTTCCGGATCATTTGCAAAAACACTGGAAAAAATTCCGGGCATTCAGGCAATGGAAATCGGTTCCGGAACTTCTAAACCCGTCATCCGAGGATTAGGTTTTAACCGAATTTCAGTTTCGGAAAACGGAATCAAACAAGAAGGACAGCAGTGGGGAGCTGACCACGGATTGGAAATAAATCCGTTTGGAATTGAAACCGTTCAAATACTGAAAGGTGCTCATGCACTCGAATATGGGAGCGATGCGATGGGTGGTGTAATTGTCATTAAAAATAACACAAAGCCTCTTCCCTATTCATTTTCAGGTGATGTAAATATTTTAGGAAGAAGTGCGAATCAAGCCATCGGAACTTCGTTTAATTTGAAACACCGTGCCGATCAATTTTACTATAAATTATCTGGAAACTATACGGATTTTGGAGATTATTCCATTCCGACCGATCAAATCGTTTATTTGACCCGAAATATTCCGATTTACAACGAAAGACTTAAAAATACAGCCGGAAA